>NZ_JAKEDS010000003.1:276742-576742 GCF_021462415.1 Rhodohalobacter sp. 614A | reverse complement strand
TTACACTCGAAAATGCTGCTGTACGCCCAACTCTCGTTGATTTCCAATCTGAGAAAGAGGTGAACAGTATTTATGGTTCAGCAACCATCGGCTATAAAGATTTGGTATATCTGGATATTACAGGGCGGAATGACTGGTCATCCACATTACCAAAAGAGAACAACTCTTATTTTTATCCGTCAGCAAGTTTGAGTTTGGTCTTCACTGATCTTTTTGCTGCGCCTTCGTGGTTCACCTATGGAAAAGCCCGTGGCGGCTGGACCCGTGTAGGGAGTGATACCAGTCCCTATCAGCTTGAAACGGTATATGCTTCACAAGATCCCATTGGCAATATCGCGACTTATGCAATTAACAATGAGATTGCCAACAAAGGATTAAAACCAGAACAAACAGCTTCTTGGGAAGTCGGTCTTGAAATGAGATTTCTGGATAATCGTCTTGGCCTGGATGCCACCTATTACCAGTCGAATACAAAAGACCAGATTCTCCCGGTACAGATCTCCAAAGCTTCTGGATATAACACACAGATTATTAACGTCGGTGAAATTGAAAACCACGGAGTAGAGCTTACGCTATCAAGTACAATCGTACAGACCTCGGACTTTACGTGGGATATGCTGATTAACTATACCCGCAACCGAAATGAAGTGATAAGCCTGGCCGAAGGCCTTGAAAGTTATGTGATTGGCGGCCGTGGAGCCTCGGTAGAAGCAAGACCGGGAGAAGCTTTTGGTACCTTGTACGGAACCGGATATCTGCGGGATGAGAGCGGAAATATTGTGGTTGATGATCGTGGAATTCCCATTGCCGATAATGAAATCCGGTCTTTTGGAACCTATGCTCCTGATTGGTCCGGAAGTATCAACAACCAGTTTAATTACAAAAATTGGGCGTTCAGCTTTCTTATTGATACAAAACAAGGTGGTGTGATTCATTCGGATGGATACCGGTGGGGCCGATACGCCGGCACCTATATCGAAACGCTGGACGGACGTGTCAACACCTTTGTATTCGATGGCGGCCGGCACGCTTCGGGAGCTGTTAAACAAGACGGCACGCCGAATGATATTCCTATTGATATGAGTACCGTTTACCCGTACAACCGTCATTTCTCAAATGTGACAGAATCCACCATTTTTGATGCCAGTTTTATAAAGCTGAGGGAAGTCAGACTGACTTATTCACTGCCTACTGATATTCTGCAGCAGTTCTTTATCAAAAGTGTAGATTTCGCTCTTATTGGGCGTAACCTCTGGATCATCGATAAAAAAGTGCCACATATTGATCCGGAAACGGCTTTAAGTGCTGGCAATATGCAAGGTATTGAATCCAACCAGATTCCGCCGGTTCGTACTTATGGTTTTAATGTCAATGTCTCATTCTAAGGAAATTATAAAAATTAACATGTTTGCTATGTTCAAAAAAATAAACACACCAACAGCAATAGTTATAGTAATCTCGTTCTTTGGGATGATAAGTTGCGACAACGGGTTTGAGGAGGTCAATTCCAATCCCAATGCGAATCCAACGGCAGATGCAAGATATGTGCTTCCTTACGCCGAAGAGGCCGCCGTTGACCTCAGCGTTGGCGGACTGGATATCAGCAATTTGTACGTACAGTATTATTCGAATCTTCTGTACGCAAGTTCTGGGATTTATGATTACAGCCCTTCCAGTTCTAACGGACATTGGTCTACGTTCTATATCAATATCCTGGAAAATTTAAATCAGATAGAAATTGCCGCTGAGGAGACCAATAATGTCAATCAGGAGGCAATCGCAGTGATATTAAAAACATGGATTGCTCAAAATATGACGGACCTTTGGGGTGATATTCCCTACACAGAAGCGAACCTGGGAAATGCACCTCTGGAACAGAAAGTGATCAACCCAAAGTATGATTCACAGGAGTCGATTTATGAAGATTTGATCGTACAATTAGATCATGCCATCAATATAATCGATGAGTCTTCCAGTCCGTTTGGCAGCGAAGATTTGATTTATAACGGTGATATGACCAAATGGAAAAAGTTTGCTACCTCGCTAAAACTTCGGGTTTATATGAGATTATCTGAAGTGAAACCAGGCGTGGCACAAGCCGGTATTCAGGAAGTTTATACGGCGGGCGGATACTTTGAAAGTAATTCTGACAACGCTTTAAAACCCTATCTGCAATATCCAAACAACCATCCGGATAATGAACAGTACCGCCTTCGGGAAGATGATAAAGTCAGTGCCACAGTTGTGGATAATTTATCGGCTTTGAACGATCCCAGGTTACGGATATACGCAGCGCCCACAGGCCAGACAAGCGAAATCATAGGCTTACCGGTTGGATTAGAGCAAGGTGCAGGATACACCAACAGCAACGTATCACCCATCGGGGCATATTTCGTGGCTCCCACAACACCCGGTGTGATTATGACCTATTCCGAAGTTCTCTTCATATTTAGTGAAGCCTCCGCAAGAGGCTGGCTGGATGTCCCCGGAAAATCAGCAGGTGATTTATACGAAGAAGCTATTACAGCCAATATGCATATGTATTCTCAGGAGAAATTGGATGCCGTTTTAAGCAGTTTTCCCGGAGATGATACCTATAACACACTTGGTTTGAAAGAAAGTGAATTTCCTTCCGGCATTACAGACCAGGAAATCGCCGAATATCTTCAGCAGCCGGGTGTGGCCTGGAATCCATCACAATGGAGAGAACTGATTGGCCTTCAGAAATGGATTAAGTTTTACAACCAGGGCGTGCAAGGCTGGCACGAGTGGAAACGATTGAATTATCCCGTATTGGAACCGGGACGCGATGCTCTTCTTGATGAAGTTCCCAAACGGTGGATTTATCCGTTAAGTGAACAATCGTTAAACGGAGATAATCTTTCGCAAGCCGTTTCCAATCTGAATGGTGCGGATGATTTAACAACGCACGTTTGGTGGGATCAATAATTCGTGATCATCCACGACATGGTTTTTGGTTAAAGTTAGAGTAGTTGAGTTAAGACCTCATAACTCCTAACACTGGTGTGTGGATCATCACTTGATCCACACACCAATTTTTCTGAACGGTAAAACAATACTTATGAATAAACTTTCTCTGGTTTTAATATCTGTCATAACATTTTTAACACATTTTGGGACTGCTTTTGCAACTCAAAACACGTCTGATTTATCCGGTATTTTTTCTCCCGGATATATGTTGTTTGATACCACATCCGATTCATTGATTGATAAGGTTAATGGTAAACTCATTTTGCCCGATAAACCCACGGAAGCCCAGATTATTGCGGCATCAAATATAGCCGCCCGCATCGGTTTTGAAACGACTGCCATGGATTTGGATTTGGTACGTTTCCAAAACGGATATTCTGCAAAAGAAGGGGAAATTGCTATTTGGATCGATCCGGATGCAAACAGCACTTCACTTGCACCGGGGCAGGGATTTATTCAACTGAAAGATTCTGACCTGTCTGTTAAAGGTTACGACGCAACGGGATTGTTGGCAGCATCGAACTACCTGAGTGGAATGTATCCTGCGGTTGATGGAAACTCGAATTATGATTTGGAAGGATTTAAGAAAAAAATCCTCACCCTGCTCGGAGACAAGGAGATAGAGTTTGAAGATATCCTGTTTGATAAAATGATTGTGAGCAGTGGAAAAAAAGGAATTACCAAAATGTTTGCCACCATTACCGGCAGCGGGGATATTTTTGAGGAGGAGTATCAATTATCATCGGATGAAAGGACAGAGTGGAAACAGAAATTATTGGGAAGCGGTATTTATCAGCTCGAACTGAACTTTCAGGATGCGAATATTCTCACCTTCCAATCGGATAGCACCCAACCCCAGAGCGAAGGAAATGGTGGTGATCATTCATCTTCCGCTTCTGCATTTTTTGATATTTCTGAATTCTATACCATCAGCGGAATTTATACAGATACCAATAAAGACAAAGTTCCGGATGACAGCCGCTCTTACATTGCCTACGCGGGAACGGAGAGTCCGGTGGAGTTCATAAACTTTGCTGCCCGTGCAGGATTTGAAACAGCCGGATTAAAACTTCCATTCGTATTTCCGGCCAATGAAATGGATACATTTGGCTCTCAGGGATTTCCGGTATTGGTGGGTGTGACAGACCGAATTAAGGGAAAACTGGCCGATGACGATTCACTGACATCCAGCGAAAATGGGCGGATTGAAATCCGTGAAGAAATGTTCGGAGAAGAAACCAACGGACTCATTATTACAGGAAGCGATGAGATACAATTAAGTGCCGCTCTAACCTATATGACGCATCATCTGCCTTATGTGTGGGATTTTGGAAAAGGAAATGTGACACTGGAAGAAGTTCAAACCGAAGCGAGACGATTTTTCCAGGGAATTTCAGGCGCCGGACAAGTAGCTAACGGTATTGAAAAACTGGATACATGGCTTTCGCGTCTTGAAGGAAAAGAACTTGAAAATCTCGATATAGAACTGGCAGCCAAAGAAATTCCGGAGGGTTTAGATTCCTTTATTTCTCAGCGTGTTCAGAATCAGGTTACTGTAAACCAGGTTGATGTGGAAACCTATAAAACAGGGTTTGGAGTTGATGAACCGATCTTCTCGGAAGAGATTACAATTCCATGGGAAGTGAATGATTTTTGGGAGATGTTTAACGCAGACGTGCTGCCGAACATCACAGAAAATTCAAAAGGATCGATTGTTCTTAGGGTTAGTGAATCACCTGAAATACGGGAGCAGATCAAAGAACAGATTTATGACAAACTCAATGAAAAGAGTGTTTCCGAAGAGGATATAGATGTGCAGGTTTTGAATGCCTACAAACAGGGATTCAGTTGGATTGAAAATGTCGTGATTCCTCAGCTCAAGGACGAAAAAGTGGATTCCATCAATATTCAGTATAAACATTTGCGGGATTCCGAAGAGATCAAATGGCAGACATCTGCTTCCAAAACGCGATGGTTACAGGAAATTTACCCGATAGACACTTTCCTGGAAAATGAGCTTGATATTTCCAGTGTTGATGTCTCATTCACACCGGTCTATTCACCCGATCACACCTATACATTTGAAGCCTTCGACAAAAAAGGGGAGACTGTTTTTTCTGACGTATTCGACCCCAAATATGTTATTCGTCCCTATTTCGATCTGTTTCCGGAGTACGATTCTCTTCGCGTAACTACAGGCTGGTTGACGGCAGAAATTGACGGTGAAAAGATTGCTGATGACCGAATCAAAACCGATTTGGAACGATTCTGGGACCATATGCAAACCGACACTTATCAAAAAGTGCTGGATTATGTGATGGATATTCAGGATGGAAAACCTGATCCCGATCTCGCTCCTTATTTCGATGAATTGAAATTTGAAATCACACTCAGTGAACCGGACTACAGACTTGGAATTCTTGAAGAGCAGATTTCTTCTCTTGAGGCACTTCATGAAGATATTTACTTCGAAACGATCCTGTTTTTTGATTTGATTGGAAACCGTTACGGTGTAGGTGATCTGAGTTATCCCGGAAGAATTTTACCGTATATCATGCCGTCCGAAGACGGAAAGCCTGGGCATGCAAAAATATATTTTACAGGTAAAAAGAAAGGCCGTCCCGAAGTAGTTCTTCGTTACAAAGAGAAAGATCATGAAACGAAGGAATTATATTATGAACTTCCGAATATTCAAGTTGAAGAACCCGCGCTTACCGGTTTGGAAATTGGTGCTGATGAAGAGATTGCAAACCTGATTTTTGAGCTGGATGTAGACAAGGAGGAAAATCCATATGAAGAGCTAAAAGCAAGAGGTTCAGAATCTTATATAGACAATGTATTTATTTCTTCGGAGCGCCTGACGGGGATATTGAATGCTCATGAAAAACTCCGGGAGAATAATTTATTTAGTTCTTCACTAAGCGTTGAAGGCATTAAAAATATCACATTCCGGTTTGCTCTTGAAGACAGTACCGGCTGGATTTCTGAGAAAACGCTGACTCAAACGAGTGAAGCTCAGCCGATTGTTCGAAGTGCTCCATACGATGAAAACTTCGAATATTCAGGACAGAATCTTGTGCAGTGGGACACGCCCATTCCTCCCGCAGAAACGAATGAGATTCTCTCGAAATTAAACACGTTTGATAACATCCAGGTCTATTATGCAGCAACATCCCTTTTGGGCGAAAAAGTATACGTGATGGATCTGCTGCCTCCGACGGAATCCAGGTATATTTCGCAGGCTAAATTGAATGCGATGAAACCGACGCTGTTTATTTCCGGTCGGCAGCATGCCAACGAATTTTCAAGTACAAGCCATATTCTGAAGCTTGCGGAAAAAGCAGCGACCGATCCTGAATACAGTAAATATTTAAACAAAGTGAATTTGGTGCTCCATCCCATCACCAATCCGGATGGCGCCAATCTTGCTGTGGATCTAAATAAAATCAACCCGTACCACATGCATCATGCCGGATATCTTGGGCCGCTTGCTGTGGATATTACCCGTGATCAAAACAATCTGGATCCACGTTACGAGGTAGCAAAAGTTCGTCGCGAAGTACAGGAAGAATGGCTGCCGGATGTGTATATCAACATGCATGGATATCCGCCGCACGAATGGGTCCAATATTTTGCCGGATATAGCGCGTGGATGAGCAGCCGTGATCGAGGTCCGAGGTCCAACAACTACTGGATCCCACGAGGATATTTTCTGACAGGATTCAGCTGGTACGATCATGAAGATTTTTCTTCCAGTAAAGATCTCTCGTTTGCTTTGTTGGATTCCATTTCGGCTCACGTGGATGCCGTTCCCGAAATGAGAAAAGTGAATCTTGAAATGCAGACCCGTTATAAAAAATATCGTTCGCAGGAAGATGCCTATGGCGAATTTTATATGAATGATATCTGGGTGAATGCGCCTTTGAAAGGAATTGAAAATACAGGAGACGGGTACCGCGATCCGAGAATCACCTATTTTTCACTGGTATCGGAAGCTCCGGATGAACCGGCCGCTGGAGAATGGATGCAGATGAATGCCGCTGCCGGAGTTGCCCACAGTACCGGCGCTCTTCAATATTTGTACAATGGAAAGTTTGATACAACAACCACATCCAAAAGTGTGGGCGACCGATTCCTCAGAAGTAAATACAGAGTAAAACCTGTACTTCCGGATTCTTTATATGAGAAATACCATTCCGAGGTGGAAGAGTAACAGTCCTTTTTCAGCAATTAACATATTTGAAGATGAAATACTTACAAAATATTCTCCTGCTAGCAGCTCTGTTTGTTTTTTATTCCTGTAATAATTCAGATCAACCGGGAACAGAGACGGATTCTGTTACTGCTCCCGATAGTGTACTGACATTTACCGGAAGTGATAGGGAGAAAATTCAACAAGTGATGGATCAAATACCCGTTTCGGAAACTCCTGAACTGGATTTGGTAACCGCCGTTTCGTTGGCCGCTCTTCCTCTTTCTTGTATTGACCGTCCTCAGACGAAATCGAATTACCAGGGATATCTGTATGAACGCACCGAACAGCTTAAGCCGGCTTTTGAAGATTCGCTATCGTTTTATGGATGTTTTGACTGGCATTCGGCCGTGAATTCTACCTGGACAATGGTACGCACTTACAAGCAATTTCCGGAAATGGCCGTCGGCGGTCTTATTGAAGAAAAACTGGATAATCATCTCTCAGAATCCAGTTTAGAAGGTGAATTACACTTTTTCAAAGAGATCGCCCGTGGCGGATTTGAACGTCCGTATGGCTGGGCCTGGTACATGTTTCTGTACGATGAAATTTTCGATTGGGATCATGAAAAAGCCGATGAGTGGTCAGGAGCAATGAAACCTCTTGTGGAATACTTTTCAGAAAACATGGTTTCCTACCTGGAAAGACTGGACTATCCGATACGGGTTGGAACGCACAGCAACACAGCATTTTCTTTGAAGATGATGCATGATTATGCAGTTAATGCCAATGGCGAACCACTTTTGGAAGCTATAGATAAACATTCACGGCGGTTTTTCATGGATGATGTCCAATGCCCGGCATCGTATGAACCTTCTGGATCAGATTTTCTATCGCCCTGCCTTGCCGAAGCTGTCTTGATGAGTTCTGTTTTGCCTCAACAAGAATTTTATGACTGGTTTAACTCTTTTATGCCTGCTCCATATTCTGAAGGGTTTCGTTCTCTGCGAACCGTTCCGGAAATTATGTTTGAAAAGGAAAGTCCTTCAGACGAAGAAAATGGAGAGAACGAGGACGGTGAAGATACTGAAGAAGAAAATGACCTGATGGGAGCGAAATCGCATCTGGTTGGCCTGGCATTTTACCGGGCCGGTGCGTTCAATCAAATTGCCAGTGTTTTGCCGGAGAATGATCCCCGGAAAGAGCTGTATATAAAATTAGCAAACTACCATGCTGAGGAAGGATTCAACTCTTTATATAAAACAGATTATTTGGGAACACATTGGTTGGGTACGTATGCGATTTATTATCTCGCTACCACCGAAAACCAGTAGATTTATGACCTGTTCTTACTATGTTGATCATGTTGAAAGGATATGATCCCAGGCAGAGGTCGTATTCCCGAAGGAAAGAAGGAATCTGAACATGTACGTTGATCATCAGGCAGATTATTTAAAAATGCGCCCACAGCAGAACTATTACCATTAATGCCACCAAATTTTTACAATAAGCAGTATGAGTACAGACGATAAACGATGGAATATTTGGGTTGATACGGGAGGTACATTTACCGATTGTATCGCCATCACTCCGGAAGGACAGAAAATCAGAACAAAAGTCCTCAGTAATAGTTCATTGCGGGGCTCCATTGAGCAGGTACTTTCTCCGGATACATTTCTGATTTCACAGGATTGGTCGGCTCCTTTAAACTTTGTGAAAGGGTTTACTTTTCGGTTACTCAACAAAGCCTGTGATGACATGACAGTGATTCATTTTGATCCTGAGGAATCACTGCTGAAAGTAAATTCTCCCCTGCCAGATGATATTCCGTGGGAAGGTGTGGGGTTTGAGGTGATTACCAAAGAGGAAGCGCCCATTTTAGCGGCACGTTTGGTAACTGGCACCTTATTGGATGAAAATCTGCCTCCGATGAACATGCGCTTGGCAACTACCCGCGGGACAAACGCCTTGTTAGAACGGAATGGTTCACCTACGGCTTTGTTCATCACAAAGGGATTTAAAGATTTGTTAGAGATTGGTACGCAACAACGGCCGGATCTTTTTTCTTTGAATATCGAAAAACCACAGTCTTTATATGCTTATACCATTGAAGTGCCTGAGCGGATGGATGCTAATGGCGAGGTATTAACCCAATTAGATTTGGGCGCAATGGAGGAAGCTGTGGACGATCTTTTGCGAAAAGGAGTGAAATCCATTTCCGTAGCATTGATGAACAGCTATAAAAATCCGGATCATGAGAAGGAACTGAAAAACTGGTTATCCCAAAAAGGATTTGAATACATCTCGCTATCGAGTGAGCTGAGCCGTTTCATCAAAATATTGCCACGTGCAGAAACTACGCTGGTTAATGCCTATCTCGATCCGATCATCAGGGAATATATTTCGTCGGTAAAATCATGCCTCACAGACGGAAATTTATTTGTGATGACCAGCGCCGGCGGATTGGTGAGTGATCAAAGATTCTATCCCAAAGACAGTTTATTAAGTGGACCGGCAGGTGGTGTTGTGGGCGCATCTACGGTGGGCAAACAGGCCGGTTTCTCCGATATTATTTCGTTTGATATGGGAGGAACCAGCACGGACGTAGCCCGTTACGGCGGCGATTATGAATATGCATTTGAGCATAAAGTAGGGGATGCCCATTTGGTCGCTCCTGCACTGTCCATAGAAACCGTGGCTGCAGGTGGCGGTTCTGTTTGTTCGTTTGATGGATATACGCTCAGTGTTGGCCCGGAAAGTGCAGGGGCCTATCCCGGACCGGCGTGTTACGGTGCCGGTGGACCGCTGACCATTACGGATGTCAATTTACTTTTGGGACGTTTAGCACCCGAAAATTTCGGAATCCCAATTTCCATTCAGGATGCCAAAAATCAGTTAGACCAGATTGTGGCGAAGGTCAGTGAAGCAGAGGCTAAAGAAGTTGATCCCAAAGTTGTATTAGAGGGATTTTTAAGTATCGCCAATGAACGCATGGCGGATGCCATCAAAAAAATATCGTTGAGAAAAGGGTATAATCCACAGGACTACGCATTGGTTTCGTTTGGTGGAGCGGGAAGTCAACATTGTTGTGCGATTGCAGACCGGCTTGAGATGAAAAATATTGTGGTCCCGATTGAAGCCGGTGTTTTGAGTGCGCATGGCCTGGGTCATGCTGTGGTGGAACGTTTCGCTGAAAAACAATTGCTTCAGCCGCTGGAAGAAACAGAATCAGAATTGGAAAAACTGTTCTCTGATTTGGAAGAGCAGGCCGTTCAGGAATTGAAAGAGCAAAATATTAAGAATGATGAAATCTTTATCAGAAGGCGAATTGTTTTTTTGAGAGTTGAAGGCCAGGAATCCACTCTTTCCGTTGAATATGATAAAGATGAAAAGGTCGAAGATCTGTTTTATGGACTTTACCAGGAACGGTACGGCCATTGGATTGATGGATTATCTATCGAGGTGGAATCACTACGTGTTGTTGCCTCAACACAGGTAACCATTGAAAATCCGGATGAGCCGCCCTCAACATCCAAACTTCTTGCGGTTCAGTCGAAAGATATTTGGTTTAACGGTGAAAAGATTGAAACCGAGTTATTCGACCGTGCCCAGCTTCGTCCAGGACATCTGATTTCAGGACCTGCATTGGTTTTAGATCCGCTAAGTACGATTGTTATTGAACCGGGTTGGGAAGCCAAAGTGGATATGAACTTAACTCTGAAACTCGAAAAAAGTGAGGAGTCATCAAGTTTGATTTCTTTCTCTCAACCGGAAGCGATTAAGCTTGAACTTTTTACCAATCGGTTTACGTCCATTGCGGAGGAGATGGGAGAAATGCTTCAGCGAACAGCCCTCTCCGTAAATGTAAAAGAGAGACTTGATTTTTCCTGTGCACTGCTGAATGAAAAAGGCGAATTAGTGGTAAATGCTCCTCACATTCCGGTTCATCTCGGTGCAATTGGAATGTGCGTACGGAGCATCAAAGAACATATGAAAATAGAACCGGGCGATGTAATAGTCACCAATCATCCGGCTTACGGAGGGGCTCATTTGCCGGATGTAACGGTTATTACACCCGTTTTTGTAGATGAAGATCAATTGATCGGATACGCTGCCAGTCGGGCTCATCATTCCGAAATAGGAGGGACAAGACCGGGCTCTATGCCTCCGGATGCAACAAATCTGGCGCAGGAAGGCGTAACCATTTCCCCCATGTATTTGGTGAAAAACGGTGACCCGAAATGGGAAGACATTCGTAACGTGTTGCTTGGCGGCAGATATCCCACCAGAAATGTTGAAGAGAATATTGCAGATCTGCGTGCCGCTGTAGCTGCAAACCGAAGGGGCGTTCAGTCTTTGGAAAACCTTGTGGATTTGTATGGCTCGGATGAAGTTCGTCATTACATGAATGAACTCAAAGAGCACGCATCTTCCATGTCGAAAAGTATGCTGCGGGAAATTGAAAATAACGTCTATAAAAGCACGGAATATTTAGATGATGGAACCCCATTGGTTGCAACACTGACTGTGAAAGATGAACATGTTTCGATTGATTTTACAGGAACCGGTGATGTCCATCCGAATAACCTGAATGCCACCCCAGCTATTGTAAATAGTGTGGTGATGTATGTGTTGAGAATGTTGATCTCCAAACCGATTCCGTTAAACGAAGGACTCCTCGATCCTGTAACCATCCATCTACCGACCTGTTTATTAAATCCTGTTTTTGATGAAGATCCGGCCAAATGTCCGGCGGTTGTAGGAGGAAATATTGAAATCAGTCAGCGGTTGGTTGATACACTTCTGAAACCGTTCAACCGTGCGGCGTGCAGCCAGGGGACCATGAACAATATTCTGTTTGGAAACGACAATTTTGGATACTACGAAACGGTTGGCGGCGGAACCGGCGCGGGGCCGGATTTCGAAGGTTGCCATGCCGTACACCAGCATATGACGAATACCCGCGGAACTGATCCCGAAGTTTTTGAATATCGTTACCCGGTTCGTCTGGATTTATATCAGGTAAGAAAAGATTCCGGTGGAAAAGGACAGCATACCGGTGGAGATGGAATTGTTCGAGAAATGACCTTTTTGGAACCGGTAAGTTTGTCGGTGTTAACACAACACCGCAAAGAAGGTCCGTATGGATTAAAAGACGGTGAACCGGGAAAAACAGGCCATCAATGGGTGGTTAGACAAAGTGGCGAGAAAGAAGAATTATCTTCTGTGGATGGAAGACAACTTGCAGCAGGCGACCGCTTTATCCTGCACACTCCGGGCGGCGGAGGTTACGGATCTCTGGAAACGGAACCCGCTATTCAAAAAAATCCAAAGGCTAAAGAAGCTACAGTATGAAGCATCGGTTATTGAATATCCTGTTTTGGTCGGTGTTGTCAGCCGCTTTTATTGGTCCTGGGACGGTCACAACGGCGGCATCTGCGGGTGCCGGTTTCGGATACAGTCTTATCTGGGCACTTGTATTTTCAACCTTTGCCTGCGTGGTTTTACAGGAAGCAAGTGCAAGACTAACGATCGTTTCAGGAAAGAATTTAGGCCAGGTTTTAAAAACTTTTTTTAGTGATTCTTCGGTTGGGAAAGTGCTGATTTTGCTGGTGCCTTTTTCAATCATTTTTGGGTGCGCAGCCTACGAAACCGGAAATATTCTGGGAGGAATTTCTGGCATTCTGCTCATTTTTGATAATGCCGCTATTTGGGGTACACTCTTAATGGGCGGCGGCGCCGCATTGCTGTTATGGTTCGGCTCTACGGAAGTTATCGCCCAGGTAATGGGTGGAATTGTTGCCTTGATGGGCCTTTGTTTTTTATCCACGGCTTTTATTATTGGCCCGGAATGGGGCACAGTTCTTCAACGAAGTTTTGTTCCGGAGCTTCCTCCAGGATCGGAACTGATTGTACTGGGCCTGATAGGAACCACCGTTGTGCCATATAATATTTTTTTGGGATCGGGATTATCACACAATCAAACCCTGAAAGAGATGCGTGTGAGCTTAACGCTGGCCATTGTTTTGGGAGGAATAATATCTATTGCCGTTCTGATTGTAAGTACAAATATTACCGGAGCATTCTCATTCGAACGCCTCGCTCAAACACTGTCAGATGAACTGGGAAGCTGGGCCGGAGTTTTCTTTGCTTTTGGTTTGATGGCGGCTGGATTCAGTTCTTCTTTAACCGCTCCGCTTGCTGCATCCATCACCGCAAAAAGTATTTGGGGTGGGGGAAATAAAAAATGGGAAGCCAAAGGTATGTACTACCGCCTGATATGGATAGGCGTCATTTGTATCGGTACGCTTTTTGGAATTCTACAGGTACAACCGATTCCAGCCATTATTTTAGCACAGGCTTTAAATGGAATTGTGTTGCCATTGATTGCCATCTTTCTGTTTTTGATGGTGAACAATGCCAAATTGCTGGGAAAACAGATCAACTCAAAACCCTACAATTGGGCGATGGGAATCGTTGTTTTTATCACATTGGTGATCGGCGTTACGAATGTCCTCAAAGCAATATCCCGACTGTTTTATCCGGATTTGGTAAATGAAGGATTAACGCTTGTTCTTTCCATTGCCATCGCCATTTTGATCATCTGGCCGCTCATCAAAATGATTAAACGGTTAAGAAAAACAGATTAAAGGAATAACTGAATTTACATCCCGGACCTATTTGTCATATCCAAAATATTCAAAGTCCTTATGTAGGATTTCTGATACTATCTTTTTGGTTTCCGGGGTAAAATAGTGGTCAATATCGGCTAACCTGTTACTTTTATTTTTTTGAACCTGGGAGAATTCAAATTCAATTTCACGGCCTGAATCCAATAATTTTTGATTCAGGTTTTCGATGATAGTTTTCATGTCCCGTTCGAAATGTTCGGTATGTCCGATAAAATCAACCTTGCAATCCGAAATGAAATTATATTGAAGAAGGGGAGAGATATTTTCTTTTTCCCAGTCAGAGTCTTTTAAAATTGTCCAATGGTGAGGCATGCCTTCGCGGATCCATTCTTCAAAAGAGAGAGAGGTATAAGGTTCCAAATTCCGCCCTTTGTGATATTCATACCACGAGATTGTCCGGTCGTACGGGTCTCTCACAAAACAGAATACAAACAGGTTTTCAAAATTGTAATTCTTTTGGAGGACCGAACCTCTTTCATGTTTCCTGTTAATGATAATATCATCGTATTTCCTGTCAGATAGTTTATTCAGTTTCAGGAGATTTTTTACGGTATACGTTCCATTTTTTGGGATGGAAATAAAAACTCCGATACAATTTTTATCGGCATTTGCAGAAGGGGTAAAAAAGTCTGCAAACTTTTTAAAAAGTGGTTTCTTAAGTAAGGGCATGGATTGAATATCGCAGGGGTTGAAAATCCTTTACAAAACGATTGTTAAGATAAAAAAATAAATATTCCGGCATATAAAGAATCATACGTCTTTCATCAAAAATGAGTGAACTGCAAACGTATGATTGAGGTGAGGTTTTTGGTGAAGCGACCTGGATTAGTTGACGATAAAGTATAATATCGCCGCAATCACGAAAAAGTTGATAATGCTAATCGGCAACAACCGTGACCATCCCAATTTCATGACCTGGTTGTATTTGAATCTTGGGATTGTCCAGCGGACCCAGATAAAGAGGAAGACAAAGAATACGGTTTTAGCCGTAAATACACTCACATCCAGAATTGCTTTCCAGAAATCGGGCATTTCGGGCAGCCAGTAACCGGCAAAGGGAAGGTGATAGGCTCCGAAGAAAAAGGTAGTCATCAGCATGGAGTTAATCACTACATGCATATACTCCGCCAGGAAAAACATGCCGAATTTCATGGAGCTGTACTCCGTATGGAATCCGCCGACAAGTTCCTGCTCGGCTTCCACCAAATCAAACGGCGTTCGGTTACTTTCAGCAAAAGCCGAAATAATAAAAATGATCGCACCGATTGGGTTCAGAAATACAAACCACCAGGTTTCCTGGTAAGCGGCAATATCAACAACCCGGAGAGATCCTACAAAGATTACAACAGAGGCCACGGCCATTCCCAGCGGAAGTTCGTAACTAATCATTTGGGCAGCGGCACGCAATCCACCGAGAAGCGAATATTTACTGTTGGATGCCCATCCTCCGAGCGTAACACCATATACGCCTAATGAGGCGACAGCAAGCAGGTAGAGTACACTGGCATTTATATTGGTGGCATAAAGTCCTTCACCAAAAGGAAGAACGGCTACCGTCATAAGAGCGGTAACAACCGGGATCATAGGAGCAAAGGTATGGATCACTTTGTTGCCCTCTGCTGGAGTTACATCCTCCTTCAAAAGAAGTTTTACAACATCGGCCAGTGGTTGAAAGAGTCCGAGCGGCCCCACCCGGTTTGGTCCCACACGATTCTGAATAAATGCTGCGACTCTTCGCTCAGCATAAACTGCAAGTGCTGCTGAATTCAACAACATAAACAGTGCCGTAAACAACACAATGAAAGACGTTGTGGTAACTTCTGCCATAGTTAGTCTTGTTAAAGTCATCCGAAGTTATACTCAGAATGACTGATTCATTATATTTCTAAGCTTTTGTTTTCTTCTTTCCTTCAACCGAAAGCTGAATGCCTCCGTTATCATCCATCGCCGGATAACTGACACCGGAGAAAGCTTCATTTAATTCTGAAATTTCCTCCATGATTTCACGTCCGGAGTTAAATGATACATTCAATCCGCTGTGTTCGGCGACCTGCGCCATGAACTTCCAGACCGGCAAACAGTCGATTTTATTCTCCTCGCTTCGCCAGTTATCAAAATTGGTGCCGTACCGGTCCGTTCTGCCTTCAGACATTTCAAAATCAATCCGGCGGTTGGTATACTTTGTTTCTTTTGCAGGAAGTGTTCGTTGAATGCGTCCGTCCAGATTTACATAGCTGGCTGCGTGTTCGGCAATACAGGTAATCGGTATCACCAAGTTGGCTGCTTTGGTTGTTTTGGTATGATTGGTTCCGAGAACGATTACAAATTTACCCTCAAAATCTTCTTTGGACAGAATTCCCCGATCCATCAGGTGATCACTCAGAATAATGACCAAGTCGGCATTTTTGACTGATTTTCTGATTGATTTTTCATCCTCTTCTTTAAAATCGAGAAGTTTACAACCGTTTGTATTCGGCGCCCGATCATCCGTAATCAGAAAGTCATCTCCCCGTCCTTCTTCAATATCAGGTGTAAAAACGGGCGGGTTGATTCCAAGAAGATTCGCGTATTTGCCAAAAACATAATTCTCCTCAACAGACGCGTGTGGACTTCCGATCATCAAAATTTTCTTATTATCGGTTTCTGCAATTTGCTCTGAGAAAGTCGCAATCGCGTTATTCCAGGATGATAAAATCTGTTCGCCATCCAATTTCTGAACGGGCCTCGAAACTCTGTTTTCATTGAAAAGCTTGTACACATCACGCGCTTCATCTGGAATCCAGTGATCATTTACATGCTCGTTATGCCGTGGTGTGATTCTCAAGATCAAATTGTCGCGCGTCCAGAGATCAATATTTGAACCTTTTCCATTTGTGATATCGAGACTTGGCGTTTGATTCATTTCCCAAACCCGTGCTTTGAATCGAAAGTCTGATGATGTAAGTGCTCCCACCGGACAGATATCGATGGTATTCATGGAATATGGGTCGTCAAACGTTTCGCCGGGAGCTGTGGCCGGGTAGTTTTTATCGCCTCGTGAGGTGATTGTCAATTGATGAGTCTCGCTGATTTCCTGTGTAAACCGGGTGCATCGCGTACAGTTGATACAGCGTTCGGCATCCAGCGTGACTCTCGGGCCAAGTTGAACACGTTTTGGTTTATGAATTTTTTTGACCTCGAAGCGGCTTCCTTCAGGTCCGTATTTGTAGGTTTGAATCTGAAGCGGACACTCTCCGGCCTGGTCACAAATCGGGCAATCCAGCGGGTGATTTATTAATATAAATTCAAGATTATCTTTTTGAGCCCGTTTTACCAGATCATCTGTTTCCTGGGTATGAACCACCATATCGTCAGTCATTTTCAGATTGCATGATGTCTGAAGTTTTGGAAACCAGCGGATCTGTTTTTCGCCATTATCATCCAACTCATACTTATCCGTTTCTTTGTCTTTCACATACTGACCGACTTTTACCATACACTGGCGGCAGTTCGCCGGAATCGACATCGCCGGATGGTAGCAAAAGAACGGCACTTCCTTTCCGAGATCCTGGATAAACTGAAGCAGCATTTTATCTCCTTCAAATTCGTATGTCTGTCCGTCAATAACTATTTCAGGCATCGGTTTCGGATTGTTGATTTTTGATTGTCGATTGATGATTTGTCAATCATAAATTCTTTTGTGCTGTTTTTCTGGATTTGATGAAAATGGAAGCCAGCTCGTATGCTTCATTTTTTAAATCTTCTATGAGTTCTTTAGACTTCAAGTTTTCATCGATTATAAATTCTAACCAGAATTCTGATTCATCAGCTTCTTCAATAACAATACTAATCTTATGAATAAATGCAGCTTTGGTTTGTCCATGATTCCGTTCATGCCAAAGCATGAACGCTCTTTTTACATCGTGCTTCAAATTCATCCCGGAAACGGTTGATGGTATGACGTACCGGCCATGCCGCTGCATCGGCGAGGGCACAGATTGTGCGTCCTTCCATTTGTGTCGTGAGATCCAGCAATAAGTCCAGATCTTTTACTTCGCCTTCTCCGTTTTTGATTTTCAACAAAATCTTTTCGAGCCATCCGGTTCCTTCCCGGCAGGGTGTACATTGTCCGCAGGATTCATGGTGATAAAAATGGGCGATTCTCCAGAGTACATCCACCATGTCGGTATCTTCATCCATCACAACCATTCCGGCCGTTCCCATCATGGAACCAACGGTTCGCAAGGAATCTGCGTCCATGGTGATGCCATCAAGCTGATCGGCTCGCAAAACCGGTGTAGACGAACCGCCCGGAATGACCGCTTTTAATTTCTTGTCGTTTCTGATTCCCCCGGCTACTTCGTGTATCAATTCCAAAACCGGAACGCCCGATGGAAGCTCATATACTCCGGGCCGATTCACATGTCCGGAAATTCCGTAAAGAACCGGTCCGGGATGATTTTCTGCGCCGATATTTTTAAACCAATCTGCACCATTATTTATTACGCCGGGAACATGTGCCAGCGTTTCAATGTTGTTGATGGTTGTTGGCCGTCCCCATAACCCTTTTTGGGCCGGGAAGGGAGGCTTTGTTCGTGGATATCCCCGTTTTCCTTCAAGTGACTCAAGCATGGCTGTTTCTTCACCACAGATATAAGCACCGGCACCTGAGTAGACATAAAAATCAATTTTCCGATCCGTTCCGAAAAGGTTTTCACCGATATAGCCTTTGTCATACGCATCCTGAATGGCTTTTCCCATCATGTCGATGTAAGCTTTATATTCGCCGCGAATGTAAACGTAAATTGTGGTCACGTCCATTGCATAAGCCGCGATCAGAGCGCCTTCAATGAAAAGGTGTGGATTGTATTCAAAAATTTTTCGGTCTTTAAATGTACCCGGCTCAGATTCATCACCGTTGCAGGCCAGGTATCTTGGACCGCCATCAGACGGCGGCATGAACGACCATTTCAACCCTGCATTAAAACCGGCACCACCGCGCCCCCGAATATTGGCTGCTTTCACTTCATTGGTTACACTTTTGGGCTCAGGCCATTTGTCCTTGTCTTCAAAAACGGAACGAAGTGCGTTATATCCACCGTGTTTTTCGTATACATCTATTTGATCCAGATCGGCGATATCGGGAATCAAAACAGGCTCGAAATTTCTCCAGTCGGGTGTACTCATAATCTATTTCTTGATATTTTTTCGCCGGGGCATTCCGATTTGTTCGTACTTCGGTTTCTCACCTTTTTTCAAAGTTTCTATCAGTGTATCCACTTTTTCTGGTGTCAGGTGATTCACATATTTGTCATTGGTTACCTGCAACATCGGGGCGTATCCACAAGCACCAAGGCATTCCACTTCATTGAGGGTGAACATCCCATCCTCAGTGGTTTCGCCCACTTTGATATCCAGCTTTTCTTCGAGATAATGAAGAATGTCATACCCCCCGCAAATCTGGCAGCTCAGGCAGGTACAAACATCCAGAACATGTTTGCCTTTTTCCTCCTTATAGTACTGAGTGTAAAAAGATGCCACACCATGAACATGAGCTTGAGGAAGATCGAGTGTATCGGCAACTAATTTCTGAACTTCGGGATTCACATGACCAAATCGTTTTTGAGCAATCCACAGAGCGGGCAATGTAACCGGTTTTACTTCCGGAAACTTTGTCTTCAGTTGCTCAATTGCTTCGAGATCGTCTTTTGTGAATTCGTATGCCATAATTCTTATTTGTCAGCTTCTCCTAATACAGGATCTACACCACCAATAATTACAACGGTATCTGCCACCATTTCACCATCTAAAATATTTTCGAGTACTTGTAAATTGGTGTAAGACGGCGCATTGATTTTTAGTCGCCATGGGTGGCCGGTTCCATCACTTTGGATATAATAACCCAACTCACCTTTTGGAGATTCAATAGCATGATAACTTTCGGCTCCATCTGGCGGACAAATTCCGGTATCGGTCATCATAAAATCGTGAATCATCCCTTCCATGGAGTAGTATACTTCATCTTTTGAAGGATATGATTTCTTGGCATCGTCCATTCGAACGGGGCCTTTCGGTAGTTTTTCAAGGCACTGTTCAATAATTCGAATGCTTTCGTGCATCTCTTCCATTCTTACGAAATATCGTGCGAGATTATCTCCTTCAAGACGGGTTGGTACATCAAAATCTACTTCAGAATAGCGGGCATAGGGTGTGAATTTCCGAATGTCCATCGCGTAACCCGATGCCCTCAAAACAGGGCCGGTCGCGCCAATGTCAAACGCATCTTCGGTTTTCAAAACTCCTACGGCTTCGTTTCGGTCGATAAAAAGCCGGTTTCGGTCCAGGAGTTTGTGCCAGTCTTTAAGCTCGTTGGGAAACGTTTTTACAAATTCTTTGATGGCACCTGTGGCTTCATCGGTAAGATCGTTGGCTACGCCGCCAATTCGGGAGTGTGAGATCGTAAACCGATGGCCGCCAATTCGGTCCATGATATCATAAATCTTTTCCCGCTCCTTGAATGTCCAGATGAAAAATGAAACAGCCCCGGCATCCATCACCATCGTACCTAACCATAGGAGATGCGAGGAAATCCGTGCCAGTTCGCATCCAATCATTCGTATATAGTGGGCGCGTTCGGGGACTTCAACATCTGCTATTTTTTCGACAGCGCAGCAAAGTGCAACGTTGTTACTGTAAGGGGAGAGGTAATCCATGCGGTCTGTGTAAGGCATGAATTCCTGGTACGTCTTATTTTCAGCAATTTTTTCGACACCCCTGTGCAGGTAGCCGATATCGATCTTTGTTTTTTCGATGGTTTCTCCGTCAAGCTGAAGAACCAACCGCAAAACTCCGTGAGTGGCTGGATGTTGCGGCCCCATATTCAGCACCATTTTTGTTGTGAGGGGATCGCCTTCGTCAATTTCCTCGATCGTGGTATGCTTATCCTCAAGGCTCTGGTAGAGCTTCTTCTGATGCTCTTTGAAAAATGTCGGTTGAACCTTGCTTGTGATGTCGGATAATTTCATAAAACCTTCTTAATCAGTATCGGGAGTTGTACTTGGCAATGGAATAGAGCCGGGAATTCCCAAAAGAGGAAATTCTTTCCGCAGCGGATAGTATTCAAAATCTTCCGGCATATAAATTCTTCTGAGGTCGGGATGATTTCTGAAAAAGACGCCAAACATGTCGTACACTTCCCGTTCAAACCAGTTGGCGGCTTTCCAGATTTTCGAGACGGAATCGACTTCAGGATTTTCTTCTTCACATCGTACTTTTATAAAAACTCTTTGGTGATGTTTGAAGGACAATAGATTATAAACCACTTCAAAACGCTCCTCAGATGTATATCGGTCAATTCCGAAAACATCACTTAAATAGATATAATGCAGATTTTCTTTCAGATATTTGCAGATCTCAAGAAGGGCATCGGCCTGAATAACGATAAAAGTATCACCGGAAGATTGGTAAACATGGATGAGTTTATCAGCGAAATTGCCGGATAAATCATCGACTGTTTTTTGAAGATATTCAGACAGGTTTAGGCTCATTCGGATCAGGTGTCAAGTGTTATGGAATGTTCTTTTTTAATTTTGTCCTGAATTTTCATTAATGCATGAAGAACGGCATCGGGCCGCGGCGGACAACCGGAGATGTACGCATCAACCGGCAGGAAATTATCACAGCCCTGCACTACACCATAACAGCGGTGCATTCCGCCTGTAGAAGCACAAGCTCCCATGGCAATACACCATTTTGGATCGGGCATTTGGTCCCAGATTCGGCGGATAGCGTGTGACATTTTATAGCTGCACCAGCCGGCTACAATCATTACATCGGCCTGGCGCGGAGAAAAACGCATGACTTCAGATCCAAACCGGGCGGCGTCATAACGCGGTCCGGCGAAAGCCATCATCTCAATGGCACAACATGCCAGGCCCATCGGCATTGGCCAGGCCGCATTTGCTCGTGCCCATTTGACAAGCGTATCCATGCGAGTTGTCAAAAAACCTTTTCCAAGTGCGCTTTCAATTCCCATAATTACTTTTTCAGAGCCTTATATTTAATGTTTTTTACATCCCAGTCCAGTGTTCCTTTCTTCAGCGTATAAATCAAACCGACAAACAGTATTACAATAAATATCGTCATGGCCACAAAAGTTCCTGCATCGAGTTCCATGAATCGAACGGCCCAGGGATAAATAAAGACCACTTCAAGATCGAAAACAATGAATTCCATGGCCACCAGGTAGAACGCAATTGAGTAGCGGTCTTTAGCCTGACCTACAGGATCCATGCCGCTTTCATAGGGTTTTAACTTTGTGGTGTTGGGGCGAAACGGGCCCAAAAGGCGAGAGAGAGACATGAGCATGAGTGCCAGTACAAAAGCAACTCCAAGGAGGACAAAAATTGGAATGTATTGCTCAAACATAGTCAATTTTTTTACGGGTCCTAAAATTACCGTCAGACATCTGGAATGTCAAAACGGTCTGGTGCAATATAGTAGTTCTGTTCTACAATGCAGAACAGTCTCTTATGTAGCAACGGATTTTCAAGGGGTTACGTTTCGGAAGGAAGATTTTTTTTGAGGATGATTAATGTGTGGAGTTAAATGCGTTGTTTTGGGGCCCGGTAAGATGTGTTGCTGTTTTTCAAAATGTGAATTCTATGATTTGAATAAAGCACTTTCGGATTTCAGAGAATGGCCAAAAAGGGAAGGTTAAAAACTCTGGGCTTGACCGAATATCACTTAAATAAAAAATTAACTTTCGATTGAATTTTTTATTCTTGTTTGTCAAAAAAACAGCCTTTCAAATTATGGTAAACAAAGCATTGTCTTGTATTATGTAATGGTTAAAAAATGCTTACCAAAAGATAAATTTAATTTTATGTAAGCCCTTTTTTAATAGATAGATACAGATCAATATTGTGGTAATATATTGTTAACTATTCCATAATCGCCAAAACTGGTTTTTTGCCTTTCTTTGAGAATGTAAAGTCAACGATAGCTCGTCACTGATTTTACAGAAAGCTCTCTTTCATCTTATAAAACGTGAGATGGTTAACGTGTGTACAGTAACTGCTCAAACAAATCTAACTGTGGGTGTCTGTCACCGGAGAGAAATATCTGCTTTCACCAGAAATAAAAACAAAGGCATAATATGATTAAAAATTACAGTTTCTACGCTGCATTCTTTCTGATGGGTTTGCTTTTCTTGTCGGGGAGTGTGTTGCACGCCCAGGTAGTAAACGGAACCGTTTCTGATTCTGAAACAGGGGATGAATTACCCGGAGTAAATATTCTTGTAAAAGGAACCGGTAATATTGGGACGGCAACAAATACGGATGGCTGGTTCGAACTTTCGGTACCATCAATGAATGACACACTAATTTTTTCCTATATCGGTTATCAAACACTGGAAGTTCCCATCAATGGACAACAAACACTACATGTAGAACTACAGGAAGCGTCCATTCTGGGAGATGAGGTTGTGGTGGTTGGATATGGTACACAGAGGAGATCAGAAATAACAACTTCGGTGGCATCTCTGAATGCGGAAGATTTTAATGTTGGAATCTCCGGTTCTCCCGAACAATTGATGCAGGGACGGGTTTCGGGAGTAAATGTAACCAGTCAGGGCGGTCAGCCAGGCGCACCTGTTCAAGTTACCATCCGCGGACAAGGAACCCTTCGAAGTGGCAGCGGCCCGCTTTATGTGATTGACGGCGTGGCCATTAACAATGTAAATACAACGTACTCAGCAAATACATTTGGTCTTGGGTCGAGTTCGGCTACAAATCCGCTTTCTTTTTTGAACCCGAATGATATTGAGTCGATCGATGTGCTGAAAGACGCATCGGCGACAGCCATTTACGGTTCCCGCGGTTCAGAAGGTGTGATTTTGATTACTACCAAACGGGGAACGGAAGGTCAGTCGCAACTGAATTACAAAAGTGATGTAACGATTTCAAATGTTGCCAACAGGGTAGATATGTTAAGCGCTGACGAATTTGCCGATTTTCACAATAGTGTGGGACAGAGTGATCTGGTAAACAGCGCCAGAACCAACTGGTTTGATGAGATTACGAGAACGGCTGTATCCAACAATCACTCCCTTTCCTACAGCAATCGTTCGGCTACTTCTGATTTTATCGCTTCACTTAATTTTTCAAATCAGGAAGGGATTATCATTGCCAGCAATCTCGAAAGCTATGGCGGCCGCCTCAGGGCTAACCAACGATTTTTGGAAAACCGGCTGGAACTTGGTTTCAATTTGTTGGCGAATCAAACACATACGGATTACGCACCTGTTGCCAACCAGCCGGATACAAACATTGGGGATATGCTCACCAACGCTCTCACACAAAATCCCACCAACCCGGTGTATCTCCAGAACGGATCACTGTTTCCAATTACCGAAGAGGGATTTAATCCGTTACGGGCACCTGAATTGCTGACCAATTTTTCGGACGTAACCCGCGTACTTTCAAGTGCATCGGCCGAGTTTGAAATTGCAGAAGGATTCTTCATAAATGGTAATTTTGGTCTTGATCGATCCATTGGATCCACAATCTCACAAATATCCCGGCATAACATTCCGCGGATTTCAAATCCCATGGGTGGATTAGTCGATGCAAAACGGGAAAACACAACCTATCAGCTGGAAAGTACGGTCAATTATCTGGTGGATATTCAGAACCACAGTTTTGGTTTTTTAGGCGGTTATTCGTGGCAAAAGTTTATTGAAGAAGGGCGTTCGTGGAGTATCAGCAATTTCTCTACAGAGGAGATTGAAGCGTATCATAATCCAGGCATTGGGACCGAGTTGACGATCAGCGGAAACCGGCCGAGTGGTTTTTACCAGGAGAACCAGCTTCAGTCTTTCTTTGGACGAGCCAACTACAATTTTATTAACCGATATTTCGTCACGGCAACTCTACGGGCGGATGGCTCATCCAGGTTTGGTTCAGGAAATCGATACGGATTCTTCCCTTCATTTTCCGGCGCATGGCAGATCAGTGATGAGGATTTCATGGGAGAGAATAGTATTCTCAGTAATCTCCGGTTGAGAATCGGCTGGGGACGAACCGGGAACCAGGAAATTCCCAATGGAATCACCGAACAACTGATTAATGTAAGTACAGGTGGAAATGCTGGATACGGCTTACATCAGGGCCAAATTACGCCGGGCATCACGTTTGTCAGGATTCAGAATGAAGATATCAAATGGGAAGTAAGCAACCAGACAAATGTTGGATTAGATTTTGGATTTTTCAGCCAGTCATTAACCGGTAGCGTTGAGGTATTTAACAAGGTATCCACAGATATTTTATTTGAACAAACCACCGGTGTCGACCCGATTAATGCAACCACATCCTACTGGAGCAATTTCGATATGGAAATTGTAAACCGGGGTCTTGAAGTGGAACTCAACTATCTCAAAAATCTTGGTGTAAATGCTTTCTTCGAAATCGGTGGAAATGTCTCTTTCCTGGATAATGAAGTAAAAGATTTGCCGGTTTCTATTCTCCAAACAGGTTCTTTGACCGGCCAGGGGCTATCCGGAGAAACCGTTCAGGCTGTAAGAAGCGGATTGCCAATCGGAGCATTCTGGCTGCTTGAGTTTGAAGGACTTGACGAAAACGGATTGAATCAATTCAGGGATGTAAACGGTGATGGTGCCATTACCAATGCGGATCGTGTGTTTGCGGGCAGTGCACTTCCGGATCTTACATACGGGCTGACTGCAAACTTTGGATTCAAAAACTGGGCTCTTGGCTTGAATTTCAATGGGGTGGCCGGTAACAAGATTTACTGGAACGACCATAACGCACTGTTCACCATGCCGCAGCTGTATGCCGGCAAAAATATTGCAAGGGCTGGATTCGAACCCAATGAAGATCCGTCCAACTCTGCCACCGCTTCCACTCGATTTTTGCAAGATGGTGATTATTTCCGGTTCAGCAATGCCACACTCAGCTACGATGTAAACACAACGAATCTGCCGCTGAGAGGTTTGCAATTGTCTGTAACTGGCCAAAATCTCTTCACGATTACGGATTATGAAGGCTTTGATCCTGAAGTAAACATGCCGCGGGACGTGGGTGGAATACAGTCGTATGGAATCGACAGTTCCCGATATCCAACGGCAAGATCAGTCATGTTTTCAGTTAACGTAACTCTTTAAAATCAAATAGTTTATATCATGAAATTTTCAAAAATATTCGGAAAAGCACTATCCGTTTTGGTCGCTTTCATCTTGCTGTATTCATGTGCAGATTTAACAACTTCTGTGAAAGATACAGCTCTTGGCGAAGACGAAATGAATGATCCGCAGGCAGGTGAAAAGACATTGGCACCGGCTTACTCCATGATGGAAGAAATCATGGGAAATCACAATGAATTGAACAACCTTCAAGGTGTTTCTTCCATTGAACAAATTGTGCCGTATCGTGGCGGAACCGATTGGTTTGACGGCGGTCGTTTCTTCGAAATGCATCAGCACAACTGGACTCCTCAACACGTTACCATCATTAATGTGTGGGAGAATATTACACAGGGAATTGGCAGGGCCACGCTATCCCAGAAAACCATTCGCGATAACAATGGTTCTGACGCACTTTGGGCGGAAGCCAGAATGCTGAAAGCCGTTTACAACTTTTGGCTGCTGGATATGTGGAATGTGGCTTTCGATAACCGACCTGAAAATATCGGTACCGATAATGTTTCAACCGTATATACCGACGGTGATGCCGTGCAATATCTGTTAAGTGAAATTGAGGAGATGGAAAGTCAGCTTCCAACCATTGATCAGGTGGGTGAGACTCGCCTCAACAGAAGTGCAGCCATCGGGTTGAAGGCACGATTGATGCTGAACAAAGCCATTTATGAGGATCGATATGCAAATACCCACACTTTTCCCGCCGCTGACATGCAGGCTGTGATTGACTATACAACTCAAATAATCAATTCCGGAACTTTTGAGCTGGAAAGGGAAAACTATTTCTACATGTTCGGGCTGGAAAATGAAGACCATCCCGAGTTTTTGTTTGCTTTCAACCAGGAACCGGAAACCGGAGGCCGGCATAATATGGCGTATTTCCATGCTTCGCGTGATCGTCGGGGATCGATCCAATATCCAAGCAAAACCGGTTCAGACGGCGGTGCAATTACCCAGGATTTTTATGACTTGTGGGAAGGATGGAGAGACGATCCACGCTTTTTCCACCGATTTATTCCAGATGGCGGCTCCATTCCCGACAGTGAATATCGCTGGAACCGGGGCATCCAGGTGGGCCAGCAATATGGTATTATTCTTGAGGAAGGAAGTGGTTCTGAATGGCAGCGAGATGAAAACGGCGACCTGTTGATACTCCCGCTTGTAAATAATGCACGAGGTGGAAATCTATTAAACTACACCCGGGAAGTTGGCCTTACCGATGACAACAACCACGAAGCCGGAGCCCGAAATCTCAAGTGGGATGTTGATCCCAGAGTTCCCGGCGGTCAATCAGCCGTAAACCTCCCATGGTTGCGATTGGGTGAAATCTACCTGATGCGGGCTGAAGCCAACGCACGTCTCGGTAACTGGGGGCTTGCACTGAATGATGTTAATGAACTTCGGGAAGCACGCGGCGCCCGACAACTTATGGCAAGTGAACTGGACTCTTTTGATGAGCTTTTCCGTGAGTATATGTTTGAAATGTATGCCGAGCACTGGACGCGAACCATCCAGGTCCGGTTTGATATGTGGGAAGATTCCTGGCGCGATAAAACCAATACAGATGTGAACAAACGGGTTTTCCCGGTTCCCCAGGAAGTGATCGATTCCAGTCAGGGGCTCGTCACTCAAAATCCCGGTTACTAATTCAATATGAATCCCATCAGCCCGGTAATCAATTTTATTTTTTGGTTGCCGGGCTTTTCTATTACGAATATTTTAAGTCAATAATAATTACTCAATCCTATGAAAAATCTGTTTTTATCATTTATTCTACTGCTTTTTATTGGTAGTTGTGGTCCGTCTGAAACTGAGAATCAGGTGAAGGACACTCAAACTGTAGATTGCGATTCGATTACCGCTGAGAATGCAGATCAATGCCTGCGATTAAATCACATACAGGTTTTGGGCACTCACAACAGTTATAAAATCAAACCGGCCGATGCATTGATTTCAGCTTTGGATGAGTTCAATGAAGGGTGGGCGAGAGGTTTGGAATATTCGCACAAGCCACTTACCGAACAGCTCGAAGAACTTGGAATCCGAAAGTTCGAGCTTGATATTTTTGCGGATACATCCGGGGGACGATTTGCAGAACCTGCAGGAGCAAAACTTATCAATGATGAGGAATATTTAGATGATGAGGACATGATGAAGCCCGGCTTTAAAGTCATTCATGTGCAGGATATCGACTACCGGGGAACATGCCGAACACTTGTGAACTGCCTGACCGAAATTCGGGATTGGTCATCGGAGAATCCGAATCACTTGCCAATTATGATTATGCTGGAGGTGAAAGACGGCACTCCACAGGCTCGCGGAAACCTATCCTTTACAGAAGCTTTGCATATTGACGAATCCGTTATTTATGATATTGATGAAGAAATATGGTCTGTTTTTTCCGAAGATCATGTAATTACACCCGATGATGTAAGAGAGGATTTTGACACACTTGAAAAAGCCATTCTGGAAAAAGGTTGGCCCATCCTGGCTCAAAGCAGGGGCAAAATTCTGTTCGCACTGGATAACACAAATCGTATTAGGGATTTGTATCTGTCTGAATCATCCACTCTCGAAAATCGTGCGCTCTTTGTAAGCAGCCGTCCGGGACAACCATCGGCAGCGTTCATTAAAATGAATGAGGTGTTTGATGAAGAGGAGGAGATCAAGGAATTTTCTGAAAAGGGATACTTAATCCGGACTCGATCGGATATTCCCACAGTCGAGGCAAGATCCGGAGATACCAGCCGGCGAGATCTCGCTTTGCAAAGTGGCGCTCACTATATCAGTACCGACTATCCAGAACCGAGTCCATTTAATGCAAATTACATTGTAACATTACCTGGTGCTGAGAGCCCCGGACGTTGTAACCCCGTAAGTGCTCCTGAATCCTGTAAGAATAGTTATATCAAAGAATAGGATAGGAGGGATTAATCGCCCAGACGACTTCTTGAAGTAAATACCTTTGTCCTTGAATTGTATGCCCGATCGGTCGTATAACTCAGAGACAAAGGTACTATGTTTACTTTTAAATATTTACAGGAGAGGTTAGATTGAGAGTCTACCAGCCAATGCGCTCCCTTTCCCGCGGTCGATCTGAGTTCGCAGGGTCCTCCGGCATCGTAAACCCAGCAGGTGGTTCAAATGCATCATAGCTCCAGGGGGCTTCAGGATCATTTGTAACATTATTGATGAATTGTCCAACAATAGGCAAAGCTGTTCTGGCGCCCTGACCAATACTTCCAGGATTGTCGGTAGGGAATCGAATCCTGCGGTCTTCACCACCAACCCACGATCCCATTACGATGTGTGGCATCATAGCAACAAACCAGTTATCCGCACTATTCTGTGTAGTTCCGGTTTTGCCGGCTACATCTTGTTGAACGTTATACACATTTCTGAGGCGCACACCGGTACCGTGATAATCTTCTCCACCGCGAATGACTCCGCGCATCATGTCAACCATAATGTAGGCCGTTTCGGGGCTAATTACTTCCTGGCTCATTTCCGGGAAGTATTCAACAAGAACATTTCCTTCTTTGTCTTCGATACGGGTAATCGCAATCGGTTCGATATGCACGCCTTTATTCACGAATGTTGTGTAAGCACTGACCATATCGAGAAGAGAAACTTCTGCCGTGCCCAGAGCAATGGACGGATAAGGAGGAAAATCGCCCATATCAATTCCAAAGTTGCTTGCCATTTCCCGAATCATTCGGGCTGCCGGTTCAAGATCTTGAGTACGGTTTGTTTCCGGCGCTCCGGCAATTTCGGGAAGCAACCGAATCGTTACGTTATTGAGGCTTCGCGCAAGTGCTTCGCGCAAAGGTACCATTGCAGGGCCTGAGGGAACATGAGGATCTTTAGGATCCCAGGTTCTTCCATTCGGCTGAATGAAGCTGCGCGGATATTTCGAAAATTTATGATAAGGCATATACCCGTTATCAATTGCAACGGCATATACAAAGGGTTTGAATGTAGAACCTGCCTGCCGTTTGGATTGATGAACATGATCGAATTGCTGAGTACCAAAATCCGCCCCGCCAACCCAGGCGAGGATGTGTCCGTTATCCGGACGGATAGCCGTAAAACTGGCCTGTAATTTGGTTCGAACTCGTTTCACCGAATCTACAAAAGCAGAATCAGCCATCAGGTGATCGAATACGACGGATTCCTGGTTGGTTTCCAGCTCCGAAAAAGCATTTTTGTAACGATCGGTTTCACGAACAAAGCTCCTCAAAAAAGTAGGATATTCTTCCCAAAGCCTGTTCATGTAATCCCCGCCATACGAGGTCCATTCGCTTTCGAATTTCCCCTGAAACTCTTGCAGTTTTTCCCGGACAGCCATTTCGGCATGCTGCTGGAGGCGCGAATCAATGGTGGTATAAATTACAAGTCCGTCTGAATAAAGGTCATATCCATTTTCTTCTGCCCAATCTTCAACTTTTAATCGTACATATTCACCAAAATACCGGCTTTCTCTTCCCGCTTTTGATGGAGGATGATAATCCAATGCAATGGGTTCTGCTCTCAAATTTTCAAGCACTTCCGTTGTGATAAATCCTCTCTTTTGCATCTGGCTTAAAACGACATTTCGCCGAGCCTGAGATCGTTCAGGGAAAAGTCTCGGGTTGTAGGCATAAACGGCTTTTAGCTGGCCGACCAGATTTGCGGATTCTGAAAGCGTTAGATCCGACGCGGGTTTGCCGTAATGTGTTCTGGCCGCCGATTCAATTCCGAAAGCACTGTTACTAAATTCCACCGTATTCAGATACATTTCAATAATTTCGCGCTTCGTGTAATTACTTTCGATCTGTACGGCAGTAATCATCTCACGAAGTTTTCTTGTAACCGTTACTTCAAAACCAATCTTTCTGTAGAGATTTCTTGCAAGCTGCTGACTAATCGTAGAACCACCTTCAAACCGTTGTCGGAGCCAATAGTAAGGCAGTCTCATCAGACTTCGGAAATCAACTCCCCAATGATCAAAAAAGCGGTGATCTTCTGTAGCTACCAGGGCATTAATCACATTTGGCGAAATATTGTCGATAGAAACATGCGTTCGGTTTTCAACAAAATACCTGTCCAGAACTACACCGTCGCGGCTTCGAACTTCTGTTGCAATCGCCGTTTTTGGATTTTCCAGTTCCTGGATGGAAGGCAGGCCCTGAAACAGGTAATACACGTATCCAATGATAGCTACCAGAATAACGGCGCATACAATGAGTCCGATGCGCACATATTTATTTGAGATGAGACCTTTAAAAGAACGATCCGGTTGCTCCCTTTTTTTTCTGTTTTCAGAAATTTGTTTACGATACTCCTTGTCATTGAAGTATCGGTCCATATCTACATTGTTGTTATCCATTCAAAACTGAATTTGTACTGTTTTAAAAAGGTTTGAATTTATTTTCGCCATCACCCCAGGTAACGAGTGTAAAGGTACCGTTGGTATACTTCAAAACGGTTTTATCTCTGTGAAATGCCCCGGTGTTTATATAAGTTCCACCGGCAAATGTTTCCTTCCTTGCCACGTGATCATGCCCGGCAATAACTACATCATAAGGAAATGAATTCAGCATAAATTCAGACCATCTGCTCAATCGTTCAGTATTGATGTGGTTATCGTCCCGGGTAAATGCCGAGAAATTTTTCATTAACCGAACTCCGGCTTTTCCTGTTAAAACGGTTTTGTAAAATGTAACGAATTTCGGGTTGCGGATAAATCGGTGAAGAAGCGGCCGCGGAAGTTCAAATTCTTTGTCCGAGAGTCCATCTCCGTGGCATAAAAGTATTTTTTTTTGATCCAGTTCCAGTTCCACGGTTTCATGTTCAACACGGAATCCACGTTCTTCAAAATGGGATACTGTCCAGTTATCGTGGTTGCCGGTGATGTAGATGGAGCGTCTTCCCATCGTCTTATGGTATGCCTCAAATCGCTCCAAAATGGATCGGCCTACTTCAGGAATATAATTTGGAAATTCCATCCAGTAATCAAAGAAATCTCCCAGAATATAAATTTGGATGTTGTTTGATTCGCAGTAATCAACCAGCCTGATTAATTCATTTTCGAGGTGTTGATTTTTTTCTTCTGAGAATCCTCCAAGGTGAACATCAGACAGAAAGATCTGAACCATAAGTGGTTACTTTTTTCTTGTGATGATAAATTCAACAAGTGCCTTAAAATCATCAAAACCCTGTTGGATAGGAAGTGACTGTAACTTTTCCAGGGCCATTTCTGCATAACTCACCATTTTTAATTCGGCCAGTTTTAATCCGTTATATTCGTGGACAAACTCCACAATTCTATCGACGTCTTTCTGCGTTTTTTTCCGTTTTTTCATGAGACGCCGAACATTAAGCTGCTCCATTTTTGGTGCATTATCCATAGCATAAATGAGCGGCAGGGTTACTTTTCGTTCCTGGATGTCGTTGCGGGTGGGTTTTCCAACATCGGCTAAACCATAATCAAACAGGTCGTCTTTTATCTGGAAGGCAATTCCGATGTTCATGCCTACTTCTTTCATTCCCTGGATTACGTCTTCATCGTCAGTTGTGGCTATGGCGCCGCACTGGCAACAGGCCGAAATAAGGCTGGCTGTTTTTTCAGAGATAATCTGGAAATAACGCTCTTCAGTCATATTGAAGAGGTTGGATGTTTTCATCTGGCGTAACTCACCTTCACTCATATCCCGCACCGCATCAGACAGCACATGCAGCAGTTGATATTCTTTATAATCAAGCGCAATTAAAAGACCTTTTGAGAGCAGAAAATCACCCAAAAGAACCCCGGCTTTGTTCCGCCAGATTTTATTGATACTAAGGAATCCACGGCGTTTATCGGCTTCATCCACAACATCGTCATGGATAAGTGTGGCGGTGTGGAGGAGTTCAATCATGGTGGCGGCAATGAAGCTTCGTTTGTCTACGGAGCCGAACATGCGTGCCGTCATAAATACAAGGGTTGGCCGAATTTCTTTTCCTTTCTGGCGCAGCAGGTATCGGATGATTTGGTCCAGCAGGAAAACATCGCTGCTTATTTCATCTTTGAAGAAGTCTCTGAATACATTTAAATCATCCCGAACAGGTTCGGTGATCTCTTTCAAAGAGCTTTTTTTTGATTGAACATTTTCGGTATGTAACAATACCTCTTGGGCCATCCTATTATCTTATATTTCTTAAGTTAATCGTTGAAAATACAAATTATGCTCATTAATTATTTGCGCAAAGTTATAGGGCTGTTTAGTTTACCAACTTAAAAATGTAATTAAAACAAAGAAGGCGACGTTTGAAAAAAATAGCCACTCTCACAAGCGGCGGGGACTCTCCCGGAATGAACGCTGCTGTACGTGCAATTATCAGGGGCGGTGCACACTATGGATTTGAGGTAATTGCCGTTCGGCATGGCTATAAAGGACTTATTAACGGTGATTTTACAGATGTAGAACATACAGATGTATCCGGAATAATTCAGCGCGGAGGAACCGTTTTAAAGTCGGCCCGATCCGAAGAGTTCCGTACCAAAGAAGGCAGGGAGAAAGCAGCCGCTCAACTGAAAGATCGTGGAGTGGATGCACTGATCGTTATTGGAGGTGATGGTACTTTTCGGGGAGCCACACTTCTGTCGCAAGAACATAATATTGCAACGATTGGCGTGCCGGCCACGATTGATAATGACCTGATTGGCTCAGACGAAACGATCGGTTATGATACGGCCCTGAACACAGCGATGGAAGCCATCGACAAAATCCGGGACACCGCCGATGCCCATGAACGACTTTTCTTTGTAGAAGTCATGGGCAGAGATGCCGGTTTTATAGCACTTGAGACAGGAATTGCCAGTGGTGCGGAAATCATTGTGCTACCCGAATACCTGACCAGCACGGATGATATCAGAGAGTCTTTGAATAGAATTTTGAAAGTTCATAAGCGAAGTACGTTGGTTGTAATTGCCGAAGGCGATCAAACCGGCGGAGCTATAAATATTTCCCAGGCCCTGCAAAGTGATTTTGAAGACTATGAAATGCGCGTTGCCATTCTGGGCTACATTCAAAGAGGGGGAAACCCGACGGCCAGAGATCGTGTGCTTGCAACCCGGCTTGGTTTTGAAGCGGTGAAGGCATTTCACGACGGGCATAGCCAAGTGATGGTTGGAATTATAAACAACGAAGTGAAATTAACTCCATTGAAAGATACTTTTGGAAAGATTAAAGAGATCAATCACGACTTGGTTGCTCTTGCAAAAATATTGAGGTAAAAATTATGATTACTACAGATGTTCAAAGTGCACGGTCATTTCTCTCGGATGAGGAATTTGACCAGGCATTTTCTGAAGCCCAAAAAGCCTATCAAAAAGTAAAAGATAAGAGCGGAGCCGGTAGTGAATGGTTGGGTTGGAGAAGAATCCTGAGAGAGCCGAATGATGCCGAGCTCGAGAAAATTTCGAGCCATGCCGAAAGAATCCGTAAAGATGCTGACATATTTATCGTCTGTGGAATTGGCGGATCATACACGGGCGCGATGGCCATCATCAAAGCGCTGAATCCGTATTTCAAAAATAACGGCCCTGAGATCCTGTATGCCGGTCACCATATGAGTGGCAAATACCTGAAGCAATTGATGGAATATATTCAGGAACCGAAAGAAAATGGCGAGGCTAAAAGTGTTTACCTGAATGCGATTTCAAAATCAGGATCAACCCTGGAAACCGCTCTTGCATTTCGAGCTATCCGAACATGGATGCACAATACATATGAGGACGCTGCCGATCGTATTATTGCCACTACCGGAAAGGAAGGCGGAGTGATGAATAAAATTGTGGATGAGGAAGGATATCAAAAATATATCATTCCGGATGACATTGGCGGACGATTTTCGGTTCTGACTCCCGTAGGACTGTTGCCGATTGCAGTGGCTGGAATTGATATTCAAACTCTTTATTACGGTGCGGTTTCTGAATTTGAAGATCGCGAAAAAGATCAGGAGACGGTTCTTGAATACGCCGCACTTCGATATTCTTTTTTGAAGAAAGGCCATGTAATGGATGTGATTACTTCATTTGAACCAGAACTTCTTGGCTTCACAGCGTGGATTCAACAGTTGCTGGGGGAAAGTGAAGGAAAAGAAGGCAAAGGAATGTTTCCCGCAATGGCCGGATACTCAACAGATCTTCACAGCATTGGTCAGATTATCCAGGAAGGCCAGCGTAATTTAATGGAGACCGTTCTGGTTGTGCAAAAACCGATTTCCGATTTCAGCGTGGAATCAACCGATGGGGAAGACGTCGATCAATTAGAATATCTCGCTGGAAAATCTTTCCACGAAATCAACAAAAGTGCGCTTGACGGAACAGTTCAGGCACACACCGAAGGAGGCGTGCCGGTTCTTAAAATCAATATTGAGAAACTAAATGCACAACAGCTCGGAAAACTTATCTATTTTTATGAATTGTTTACGGCAGTGTATGTTTACATGTTGGGAGTAAACCCGTTCAATCAGCCTGGTGTGGAAGGTTACAAAAAAGCAATGTACCGTCTTTTGGGCAAGAAATAATAAAATGGCAGATCAAACAGGAAAAAAATATATAGCTATTGCCGGAAATATCGGCGCGGGGAAATCATCTTTAACCTCCCTTTTGGGAAAGAATTTTGGATGGCGGACCTATTTCGAATCCGTTGATGATAATCCATACCTGTCTGATTTTTATGAGGATATGAGACGGTGGAGTTTCAATCTTCAAATTTATTTTCTGTCGAGCCGGTTTCAGCATCAGAAGAAGCTGATGGAAGTAACCGAAAGTATTATCCAGGACCGAACCATTTATGAAGACGTGGAAATATTTGCCAAAAACCTCCACGAAATGGGGTTGATGAGCGACCGCGACTACGAGAACTACTGCGCTCTGTTTAATGAAATGGTGTATTATTTGCAGCCACCCGATTTGCTGATTTATCTTCGCGCAGAAGTTCCGACATTGGTTCGGCAAATCCAGCAGCGCGGACGTGAATACGAAAACACAATCAGAATTGAATACCTGGAACGGCTGAATCGGCTTTATGAGGACTGGATTGACCGATATGACCAGGAAAAGCTGATTATTGATACTGATAATCTTGATTTTGTGAACAATCAGGACGATTTAGGCAAGGTGCTGGAATTAATTGAGCAGAGGTTATTTGGGCTGTTTAATTAAATTGCATAAAAATAGAGTTCTTCCTATTTTTCAAAGCTATTGTGGAAACGTCAAAATTAACATTCAGTTTACAGGAAATACCCGAGGGGAGAAGTAAAAGAAGTGTATATTTATCCGACGGTGAACTTGAATTGGATGATGAAGTAACCCTTAAGCGGGGGGACGTTGAAATCAACTTTTTAAAAACGAATCATTTTATTGAAGTTGATTTTACAGTTGATGTTGAAACTGAATTAATATGTGATCGTTCATTAAAACCGTTTCGAAAAGAGTTGAGCGGTTCTTATCACATACTTTTTGAACCGGATGAAGTGGAAAACACGGAAACCGAAAAAGGTGCTGTCCGGCAAATATCTGCTAATGATTTAACAGTAGATATTGAAAAAGAAGTACGTGATACGATCATGCTGGAAATACCGGTTAGAAAAATACATCCTGATTATTACGATTCGGAAGGAAATCCGGAAGATTTTGAAATACAGCATTTTGGTCCGGAACCAGAAGATGAGGAAGATCAGATAGATCCCAGATGGGAAAAACTTAAGAAACTGAAGAAATCATAAAACAGAAATAAATGGCACATCCAAAACGAAAAACGTCAAAGTCTCGCAAAAATAAGAGACGTTCTCACCATGGATTGTCCGACATTCCACTAACCGAGTGCGCGAATTGCGGCGCATTGCATCGACGTCATCACGTGTGCATGGAGTGTGGATACTATCGCGGCAGACAGGTGATTCAACCTTCAAATTAATCAAAAGGTTTACACATGGTGATTGCTGTTGATGCGGTAGGGGGAGATTACTTTCCGAAAGTACCGGTGCAGGGAGCGGTTCAGGCAACACAGGAAAATCCGGATTTAGAAATTCTTTTAGTCGGGCCACAAGAGATGATCCAGGCAGAACTGGATTCTCAGGATTATGACAAAGAAAGAATTCATATTCTTCACGCCCCTCAAATTATTGGGATGGATGAATCTCCGGCTTCTGCTGTAAAATCCAAGCAGCAATCTTCAATTACACTTGGTCTCTCTGCTCACAAAAAGGGAGACTGTTCTGCATTTGTAAGTGCCGGGAATACCGGCGCATTACTCGCGGCATCTACCTTTCTGTTGGGCAAGCTCGAAGGAGTTATTCGCCCGACAATTTCGGCCACCTATCCCACACTTAAGGGCATTAGCTTGTTAACGGATGCCGGTGCAAATCTCGAATTAAAGCCCGAGATGTATCTGCAGTTTGCAAAAATGAGCCGCATTCTTTCTCGTGAAATTTTAGGTATTGAGAATCCCACAATTGGCCTTTTAAATGTTGGTGAAGAACCCGAAAAGGGACTGGAAACTCACAAAGAGGTCTATAGCATACTGTCTTCTATGAAGAGCTTTGTTGGGAACATTGAGGGGAAAGATATTCTACAAGGAAAAGCAGATATTTACCTGACCGATGGTTTTTGTGGGAATGTTCTGCTCAAATATGGTGAATCAATACCCGGAATTCTTCAACATATGCTCAAGAAAACCATGTCTGAAGAGAACGTAGATGCCCAGACCCAAAAACAAATTTTTGGAATTCTTTCCCGTGCGCTCGACGCCTTTAACTACGAACATGTGGGTGGAATACCATTCCTGGGAGTGAATGGTATGAGTTTGGTTGGACACGGCGGCAGTTCGGCCACAGCCATTAAAAACATGATTTTTAATGCTGTACAATGTGTGGAGCATGATATCAACAAAAAAATTGTAGCATCTCTTAACGAAAATATTTGATTAAATGTCTGTAAAACGAGCTAAAATCAGTGGTGTTGGCCGGTTTTTACCTGATTATGTTTTGACGAATAAAGAACTTGAAAAGTATGTTGAAACGAATGATGAATGGATTCGCAGCCGTACCGGTATTTCAGAAAGACGAATTTTAAAAGACCCTGACAAGGCAACATCATATATGGCCGTTCGGGCTGCAAACGAAGCGCTGGAAGATGCCGGTGTTTCAGCTGAAGAGATTGATGCCATCATTGTAGCTACCGTTACCCCGGATTACTTCTTTCCAGCTACCGCAGCACTTGTACAAAAAAGAATCGGTGCAAAAAATGCGTTCGGTTTCGATCTGTCAGCAGCCTGCTCCGGATTCCTTTTTGCCCTTTCTAACGGAACCATGATGATTGAATCGGGTCGTGCGAAAAAAGTACTGGTTATTGGTGCCGATAAAATGAGTTCTATTGTAGATTTTACAGACCGCACCACCTGTATTTTGTTTGGTGACGGAGCCGGTGCTGTGGTTCTTGAAGAGACTGATAAGGATGGTATTATCGATTTTGTACAGCATACCGATGGCGATGAAGAATGCATGCTCTATCAACCGGCGGGAGGAAGTTTGAATCCCCCCACAGAAGAAACTATAAAAAACAGGATGCACTACATTCGCCAGGATGGACGGTCTGTTTTTAAAAGAGCTACCGAAGGTATGGCAGATGTATCTCTTGAAATTATGGAGAGAAATAATCTTACGGGCGATGATGTAGCCTGGCTCGTACCGCATCAGGCCAACCAGAGAATTATTGATGCAACTGCCCGGCGAATGGGACTCGACAGTGAGAAAGTGATGATAAACATCGGTAAATATGGTAATACTACCGCTGCCACAATTCCTTTATGCCTTTACGATTGGAAAGATCAACTGAAGGAAGGAGATAACCTGATTCTTTCCGCGTTTGGAGGCGGTTTAACATGGGGCGCTATTTACCTGAAGTGGAGTAAATAAATAATGAAAGCATTACTATTTCCCGGACAAGGTTCGCAGTCAGTCGGAATGGGCCTCGATCACTACAAAAATAAACCGAAGTTTCGGTCAATTGTAGGTGAAGCGGATGAGTTGCTCGGTTACCCTCTTAGTGAAATTATGTTTGAAGGGCCATCTGATGAGCTGACACAGACAAAATATACTCAGCCGGCGATTTTTGTTCATTCTTATGCACTTTTTCAAATACTGAATATTGAACCCGATGTTGTAGCTGGTCACAGTTTGGGAGAGTTTTCTGCACTGGCAGCAGCTGGAGCAATCGATTTTAACGATGCGCTGGAGTTGGTTTCTTTGCGTGGAAACAAAATGCAGGTAGCCGGAAATGACAATCCAGGAACGATGGCCGCAATTATTGGGATGGATGATGAAACCGTAGACGAAATTTGTGACGAAGCTACTTCTGAAATAGGTAAGCCCGTGGTGCCTGCAAACTACAATTGTCCGGGACAGCTTGTTATATCCGGGGATGTGGATGCTGTTCATAAAGCAATAGATCTTGCAAAAGAAAAAGGTTGTCGGCTGGCAAAAATTTTACCAGTCAGCGGTGCATTTCACTCTCCTTTGATGAAACCGGCCTTCGAAGCTCTTCAGGCAAAGCTTGAAAATACAAAGTTTATGCGGCCGCACTGCAAGGTGTACAGCAACTACACTGCCGAGGCAAGCAGGGACGAAACCGTACTGAAAGAAAATGTTTTACAACAATTGGTAAATCCCGTCAAATGGACGCAGACTTTGTTAAATATGGAGAGGTACGGAATAGACACATTTATCGAAGTAGGCCCGGGAAATGTCCTCCAGGGTTTGGTGAAGCGTACGTTGAAAAATGTAACTATTGAAGGATACGAATAGAATATTATGATTAATCTGGAAGGAAAGAATTGCTTGGTTACCGGCGGCAGCCGTGGTATTGGAAAATCAATTGCTCTTGTATTGGCTAAAGCCGGGGCAAATGTCGCAATTACCTATGCTCGATCTGCCGAGGCTGCCGAAGAAGTTGTGAAAGAAATCGAAACAGAAGGGGTACAGGGAACCTCTTATCAGGCAGATGCTACAGAATTCGGCAGGGCAGAAGAGGTGATTTCCAATATTGTTGAGAAATGGGGATCTCTCGATGTTCTGGTCAATAATGCCGGTATTACAAAAGACAATCTTATTCTCCGGATGGATGAACAAGCGTGGGATGATGTTATCACCACCAATCTGAAAAGTATTTTTAATTACAGTAAAGCAGCCGCCAAGCCAATGATGCGTGCACGTGGGGGTTCTATTATCAATATCAGTTCCGTTGTGGGAATCAGCGGGAATGCCGGCCAAAGTAATTACGCAGCTTCCAAAGCTGGTATTATCGGCTTTACAAAATCTTATGCCAAAGAGCTTGCAAGCCGGAATATCCGGGCAAATGTAGTAGCTCCGGGTTATATTTTAACCGAGATGACTGAAAATCTCAGCGAAAAAGTATTGGAAACAATCAAACAGGAAACACCACTTGGCAGGGCAGGAGAGCCCGAAGAGGTATCGAATGTGGTTGCTTTCCTTGCATCGGACATCAGTTCATATATAACAGGCGAAGTTATTCGGGTAGATGGGGGAATGGCTATGTAGCCGGTTTCATTGAAATGAATGATTTGTGCGTGTTATTTTATAGTCAGATATTGTATTTTTACCTGATAAGAAATTCGAAAGAACATACATATTAACCACTTAACTACTAATCCAAACAAAAGGTCTATCTTATGTCACAGGACGTTGAAGCTAAAGTAAAATCTATTATTGTTGATAAACTTGGAGTAGATGAATCAGAAGTAACTGCTGATGCTAACTTCACAAACGATCTTGGAGCTGATTCACTCGACACTGTTGAGCTAATTATGGAATTTGAAAAAGAATTTGATATCAGCATTCCTGATGAAGACGCCGAAAATATTGCTACAGTCGGTGATGCCATCAAGTATATCCAGGAAAAATCGTAGATAATAAACGATAAAAAAACCATTTATGACCGGACGTAGAGTAGTAATCACTGGAATTGGTGCATTTACCCCCGTTGGAAAAACCGCTCCCGATTTTTGGAACGGATTAATTTCCGGCAAGAGTGGGGTACGGCCTATTGAACATTTTGATACAAGTGATTTACCCACAAAATTTGCAGGACAGATCGAGAATTACGATTCGAACGATTACTTCGATCGGAAAGAAGCCCGCAGACTTGATCCGGTCACGCAGTATGCTATTATCTCCTCCGATGAGGCTATTGAAGACAGCGGCATTGATCTTGAAAAAATTAACAAAGATCGTGTTGCTGTTTTAATTGGTACCGGAATCGGGGGGATGCAAACTTTCTATGAGCAATCTGTTTCTCTTCATGAATCAGGTGCGAGAGGAGTTAATCCATTCTTTATCCCGATGTTAATTCCGGATATGCCGGCAGGCCAGGTCTCCATTAAATATGGATTCCGCGGGCCTAATTTTTGTGCAGTTTCAGCTTGTGCAACCGGTTCTCATAATATTGGATTGGCATTTGACTCTATCCGATACGGCCAGGCAGACATGGCACTTTGCGGGGGCACAGAATCGCCTGTGTGGAGGATCGGCGTTGCCGGTTTTTCCTCTATGAGGGCCCTTTCCCGCCGTAATGACGAACCCGAAAAAGCCTCCCGTCCTTTCGATAAAGACCGCGACGGATTTGTGCTTGGTGAAGGTTCAGCGATGTTTTTCCTCGAATCTCTGGAATCTGCGTTGGATCGTGGTGCCAGGATTTACGGCGAAATTGTGGGATATGGTTTTTCTGCAGATGCTCATCACATTACTGCTCCCGATCCAGATGGAAACGGTGTTCTGTTGGCACTAAATAATGCCCTGAATATGGCCGGTATTGAACCGGAAGATGTGGAGCATATTAATATGCACGGAACGTCTACCCCGCTCGGAGATATCGCTGAAACAAATTCTATCAAAAAAGTTTTTGGGGATCACGCATACAACATCAACCTGAATTCAACCAAATCGATGACAGGTCATATGTTGGGTGCCGCTGGTGCTGCGGAATCCATCGCAACACTTTTGGCAATCTATCACAGTATGATTCCACCAACCATCAACCAGGAAAACCCGGATCCTGAATGCGATTTGAATTACACGCCTAATAAACCCGTTGAACGGGATATCAATTATGGGCTGAACAATGCATTTGGATTTGGCGGTCATAATACGACGCTTGTTTTCAAAAAATTTGAAGAATGATAGATGCTTTATCGACTCAAAAAATGGTTGTGGAAAGATAAGGGTCCGATACAATCTGAGTCGAAAAAACGTTTAACTCACCTTGAAAAGGCGATCGGTTTACAAATACCTGATGAGTACCATCAGCTTTTTCAAAAAGCGTTAAGGCATCGTTCCATCGTTGACAACGAAAAGTTTGAGTCGCACGAAACCTATGAGCGACTTGAATTTTTAGGAGATGCCGTTCTCGACCTTATCGTCACGGAAATTCTCTTCGAGAAATACCCGAAAGAGAACGAAGGATTTCTCACCAAACTTCGGGCAAAAATTGTCCGGGGCGATACTCTTTTTGAGATTGCAAAAAAACTTGGCCTCAACGAGTTTCTTGAGATTGGAGAACGTGCTGCAGGCCAGGGAATAGAGCTTTCCAAAAGTGTCCTTTCAGATGTTTATGAGGCATTAGTCGCAGCCATTTATATCTCCAGTGGATATGATGCCGCACACAAGTTTGTTTCATCGCATATCGACCGTTTTATCAACTTCAAAGAGGTTGTAAAAGCTATTGATAATTACAAAAGCCTGTTGATGGAATACTCACAATCACAGAAGTTGAAATTGCCAAAATACCAGGTTATTTCAGAGGAAGGACCGGGGCATGATAAAACATTTCATGTAGCTGTTTATATTGAAAATAAAAAGTTGGGAGAGGGAGAAGGAAAGAGCAAGAAGAAAGCAGAACAGGCGGCTGCAGAAGATGCACTTACAGCTTTGGGACAGAATTAAATTCTCTTTTTGTCACGATTGCATTTTATTTTTTGATAACTTCCACAAGCGTTATCATAGTCCAATATTTTTGAATCCATCCGAACAAATTTTGCCATGATTGCACATTTGCTAAAACCGGAATTGGATGAACTCATCCAAAAAAAAGAGTGGGTAACCATCAAGGAGGTACTCGATGATGTGCCGGCTGTAGATGTTGCCGAACTCCTGGATGACCTGGCCCCGGAAGTAGCCGTGGTTATATTTCGGTTACTGAAAAAAAGCAAAGCCGCTGATGTTTTTACCTATCTGAGTTCAACAAAAGGGGTTGAGCTTCTGGAAACGTTTAGCCGGCAACAACTCAGTGATGTGATGAACAATCTGGAGCCGGATGAACGCGTAGCTCTGATGGAGGAACTTCCGGGTGACCTGACCCAAAGGGTGTTGAATTCAATGGATTCAGAGAATATTGCCCAGGTCCGGCGCCTTTTAGGATATCCTCCGGAAAGTGTGGGCCGTTTGATGACCACGAACTATGTTCGTATCAAAAAAGATTGGTCGGTGAACCGCAGTTTTGAACACATTCGGAAACACGGCAGAAATGCGGAAACGGTTAACGTTATTTATGTGGTGGATGAAGATGAAACGTTGATTGACGACCTTCGGCTCAACCAGCTTATTCTCGCTGAGCCGGATGCGAAAATATCCGATATTATGGATAACACATTTGAGGCCCTTAGCGCTTTTGACGACCAGGAGGAGGCCGTTCGGATGCTCAGTAAATACGACCGCGTTGCACTTCCCGTGGTTGATTCAGGAGGTATTTTGGTTGGAATTGTAACGGTGGATGACGTTCTGGACGTAGCTGAAGAGGAAACCACCGAAGATATGCAGTTGATGGCAGGTATGAGTGCGCTGGATACACACTATTCCCAAACCGGTGTTACAGATATGGTAAAAAAGCGTTTGGGTTGGTTGATTCTCCTCTTTTTGGGACAAATGTTTACCGTTACAGCGATGGCCAGTTATGAAGATACATTAGCCGCTGCTACCGTTTTAGCTCTCTTTATTCCGATGATTATTTCCAGTGGTGGTAACTCCGGTTCTCAGGCCGCAACATTGATTATTCGTGCTCTCTCAACCGACGACATTAAATTTGAAGAATGGACAACCGTCTTAAAAAGGGAATTATTATCGGGCCTTCTTCTCGGTTCGCTATTAGGTATTTTGGGAACGATTGTTATCACTACATGGATGATTGTACGGGGTGAACCATTGACGCTTTCGGTTGGTTTACAAGCACTTACAGTGGGAACCAGCCTTGTGGGTGTGGTTCTTTTTGGAAACCTGAGCGGATCGATTTTACCTTTTATTATGACGAGAATGGGTTTGGATCCGGCTGTGACTTCGGCACCGTTTATCTCAACTTTGGTGGATGTAACCGGAATTATCATCTATTTTACGGTGGCAGTTTTACTGCTTCGCGGAGTCGTCCTTTAATTAAAATCATTTATTGACTAAGCATGAAACAATATCTTGACCTGGTTCAAAATGTGATGGATCACGGAGTTTGGAAGGAGAATCGAACCGGTGTAAAAACACTTTCAAATTTCGCTGAATTTTATAAAGTGGACCTCTCCGAAGGCTATCCCCTCCTGACAACAAAGAAAGTGTTCTTCCGATCTGTGATTCTTGAACTGCTTTGGTATTTGCGTGGAGAAGATCACATCAAGTGGTTAAGGGATGAAAAAGATTGCCATATCTGGGATGCGTGGGCAGACGAGGATGGATACGTTGGTCCCATTTATCCGGTACTCTGGCGGCGGTTTCCAATGGCGAAATCAAGTAATGGAGATGTTTACAAACCACTGGGAGACAAACAAGAAAGAGATTGGCAATACGAGGAGTACGATCAGGTTCAAAACGCCATTCACATGCTTAAAACCAATCCAAATAGCCGGCGGATCGTTGTCTCTGCGTGGCATCCGGGATTGCTCGGAGAAATGGGATTACCGCCTTGCCATTTGATGTACATTTTTAACGTGGCAGACGGAAAACTGAATTGTCATTTAACGCAGCGCTCCGGGGACATTGCATTGGGAATCCCGTTTAATTTAGCGTGTTATTCAGCTTTAACGATGGCCGTTGCCCAGGAAGTCGGACTGAAACCCGGAACATTTGCTCACACAATTGTAGATGCACATATCTACGAAAATCACATGGATGGACTGAAAGAGCAACTGAAGCGTGAACCTCGGGAATTGCCAACACTGGAAATTGCAAATAAGCCGGTGGATGAGCTCACTTTTGAAGACTTTACTTTGAAAAATTATGATCCCGATCCGGTTATCAAATTTCCGGTTGCCGTATGAAGTTATCCATTATTGTAGCTCACGATCCTAATCTTGTTATAGGAAAAGACGGCGAACTTCCCTGGCATTTCAGCGAAGATCTGAAGTTTTTCAAAAAAACAACGATGGGTTCACCAATTTTGATGGGACGCGGTGTCTTTGAGGAACTCAATGAAAAACCTCTTCCGGGAAGAGAAAACGTGGTGCTGAGCCGGTCCAAATCCTATGATCATGTACCAACCTTCAAATCTATTGATAAGGCGTTAGATCACTTATCAGGACACGCACAGGTGTTTGTGATTGGAGGAGGAGAAATCTACAAACAAACCATCAATCGGGTTGATGAGCTGATCATCACACAAGTGAAAAAAGAATATGACGGAGATACTTTCTTTCCCGAATATCGGAATCAAATCGGGGAAGTGTGGGAAGAAGTCCGGAGAGAAGATCACGACAAGTTTTCTTTTGTGAAATACAGTCGAATCCACCCAAATTAATTGTATAGATAAAGACCGGCTATATCTGGTTCTTTCACATTTCTTAAATCCGCAACTGAGCTATTTATCCTCTTTTTCATCTCGGCCATGCCCCGGCTGCGTATGTGATGGCGGATCACTTGCGGGAAATGTTTCCTTGAGATCTTCATTCAACTCTTCATCGATCTTTTTGGAATCTTTCTTCTTCTTTGAAGCCTTGTTTTTCTTGTCACTCATAATATTGAAGTTTTAAAATGAACAGTTAATGCGTAATTCCTTCATATGAACACTTTACAACCTTTAGAAAATAGAGCGCATTCTGCCTGAAATGTTCCTAAATTTCTTTCAGATGTACTAAATATGGCTTCACAACGGGTTCGGTCAACGCAATGATGTGTTTGGTGTCTGCGGCTTTAGAGAACTCCACAGCTTTATTGTTATCCTCTAAAATCCAGATGCTTTCGTTTTCGTAGCGATAGGCTTCACTGTAACTTTCGTTGACATCATAATAATAGCTGGCAGATTCATCATCATGGGGGAAACCATGTTTTTTGAGATACTTTTGGGTTTTGCTAAGAATTTGATCCTGTAGTCTATCCCGTTCTCTTCGTTCGGCGAATGTAGTTCGAAACAGTTGTCTGCTTAAAAATCGATGAGAAAGATCCGCTAAAATCAAATCGTCATGCTGCGCCCATTGTTTGATACAGATGTATACGTCATGATCATCCAGTGCGATGTAATTCTCCAACATTTTCTGGGTGATTCTCTTTTTGGACGATGGATTTTTGGAGAGAAAATAATTTAATGGGAGGGAAGGAATATCCACATTTTCACTAGCATCAATCAAAAAACGAACACGTTTAAAAATTTTTCTCAGCAAAGCATCTGCGCTCAAAACCGTTTTGTGAAGATATACCTGCATATACATCAATCGTCGGGAGAGGATGTAGTTTTCAACCGCATAAATTCCTTTCTTTTCAATCACCACATTTCCTTTAAAAACCCGCATCGTTTTTAGAATGCGATTGATTCCAACCGAACCTTCGGAAACCCCGGTAAAGAAGCTGTCGCGTTTCAGGTAATCGAGACGATCCATATCAAGCTGAGAAGAGATCAATTGGTGGAGAAACTTCTTCGGATACTGGTCTTTGAAGATTTTAATCGCCGTACTCAGCTCGCCGTCGAATTCTTTATTCAGCGTTTCCATGATTTTGAGGCTCATCATCTCGTGATTGAAATCCTCAATCAATGTGTGTTCAAGAGTGTGGGAGAGAGGGCCGTGCCCAACATCATGCAGAAGAATCGCGATCAGCGTTCCGGTAACTTCCGCATCGCTGATTGTAGTGTCTTTTTCTCGAAGATTTTTAAGGACTCGCTGGCCAAGTTCCAGGGCACCAATGGCATGAGAAAAACGGGAATGTTCCGCCGCCGGAAATACAAGATAGCCCAAACCAAGCTGACGAATCCTGCGCAATCTTTGAACATACGGATGATCAATCAACCGCAAAATGGTTCCTTTGGGAATGGTAATAAAACCGTGAACCGGATCGCTGAAGATTTTGTATTGACTACTCTTATCCATTGTCGGGAATCTTGTAGAGATACTTGTCGCGATCTTTAATTTCGGGCAGGCTCGTTGGTTTCTGAGCCTCCAGATCAAACCAAACGCCTGTGGTTTTAGCGATGGCTTTTAATTCAGCATCGCCTTTGGAATAAATCGCCTGGAATCCTTTTATACTGGTGTTGCCGTATTCTTCAACCGAGGTCCCAATCAGAAGAGTTTCATGGAATTCAATGGGCCGGATATAATCCAGTTCCAGGTGCACCAGCATAAAGCTTTTTCCTTCACTCATGGATGCCTGAAATTCAGGAATTTCATTGATAAAGTTGATTCGCGCCTCTTCAAAGTAAGTGTTAAAAACAGCGTTATTTACATGGTTTAAAGCGTCAAGATCTCGAAATCGAACGAATAATTCGGTCCAGTGAGCGAAAGAGTCTTTATTATATTCAGGTTTCTTCATGATAAAAGTTTATCCTTTTTTGAGGAAAGGTAAACAGAATATTGCAGGAATATGAAGGAGTTTTTCTATTGCGAACGAATCAAATGTTTTTGATGCTTATATTCCCTGATGTAAATCTGCAAAAACAAAATTTATAAGAATGTTCGATAGCGAATCTCACGAGTTTCTTGAAAAGCTGATTATCACTCCAAGCCCAACCGGATATGAGTCTGAAGGCCAAAAAGTCTGGAAAGAGTTTGTTTCAGAATTTGCCGATAGTGTAGAATCCGACGCATATGGTTCAGCCATGGCAAAGCTTCAAATCAATACTGATGTGCCAACGATTATGCTGGAGGCGCACGCGGATGAAATCGGGATGGTGGTTCAACATATTTCAAGTGATGGATTTGTGACGCTAAATAAACTCGGTGGAAGTGATTCCACGATTGCAAGGGCCAAACGGGTTGTGATTCATTCCCGAAATGGCCGTGTGACCGGAGTTGTGGGAAATACGGCTATTCATCTTCAGGAAAGCAAAAACGGCGGAGGTAAGCAGCCAGCCTGGAAAGATATTTATGTGGACATTGGCGTATCGTCAAAAGAAGAAGCCCTGGAGATGATCCAGATTGGTGATCCGGTCACCTATGCGGATGAGCTTGAATATTTAAATGATGATATCATCACCGGCCGCGCTCTTGATAACAGGATTGGCGGATTTGTGATTGCGCATGTACTAAAGCAATTGAAAAAGCGAAAGAAAGATCTGAAGGTCAATGTGATTGCCCTGAACTCCGTGCAGGAAGAAGTTGGCGGATTTGGGGCACGCATGATGAGTTTCCGTCACATGCCGGATGCCGCTTTAGTTACAGATGTAACCCACGCCACCGATACCCCTGGCATTAATAACAAAGAACACGGAACTGTGAAATTGGGTAAAGGGCCAACCGTTCAACACGGAGGTGCCAACCACAGAGCCATTGTGGAATTGATCGAGAAAACCGCCAAAAAACAAAAAATCGATATTCAGCACGAAGCTACGAGCATACGAACCGGAACGGATACGGACAGTATTTTCTATCAAAAAACCGGGATTCCAAGCGCGCTTATTTCGTTGCCATTGCGCTACATGCACTCACCGGTTGAAACAGCATCTTTGAGAGATGTTGAAAATCTAATTAATCTGATGACAGAAACCGTTCTGGCGATGGATGCAGACCAAGTTTTTGAGGTCTAAACATTTTAAAAACTGAATAGTAGATGCGGGAAGATCAGCGATTTTATTGAAAATAAAGGAGGGATTTAATCTTTATGGTTTTTCCCGAATGGGTATTGAAAATGTAAAGACACTACCTTTTTTAGGCTGACTTTCTACCCATATTTTGCCGCCGTGCATTTCAATGAAATCTTTGCATAAAAGTAACCCGAGACCTGTCCCAGATTCCTTTAGAGTTCCTTCCGTAGAATGGGTTTTACCATTTTCGTTACAAAACAGTTTGTTGAGATCACTTTTTTTGATACCAATACCGTTATCTGTTACGGAGACGGTCAGTTCAGAATCATTTTTCGTAGCCTCAAGAGTAATTTCTCCACTGGGTTTCGTAAACTTAATGGCATTTGATAGGAGATTGCGAATGATAAGCGTAATCATGGTTTTATCGGCAAAAAGGGGAGTGGCTTTAGATATTTTATTATGAATAGTAATTGATTTTGCTGTACAGGCGTCAAGCAATAATTCAATTAATTCTCTGGCGACGGTATCCAGTAAAAATGATTCAGGCTGATACTCAATTTTACCTGTTTGTGATTGTGCCCAAACAATGAGATTGTTTAACAAATCAACAGCCTGTTTGGAAGAGTGTTGAATTATTTTGGCAAACTCTTCAGCATCATCATAATTTTTTTTCTGAATTTCTGCCGTTAGAAGCTCGCTAAATCCCAAAATAGAACTAAATGGATTCTTCAGGTCGTGGCCGATAATGGACAGTAGCCGATCTTTTGTGGCATTCAGAGCCTGAAGTCTTGTCTCGCTTTTTTTCAAAGCCTGTTCGGCTTCCTTTCTCTCGGTAATATCCCGAACATTTAAAACAACTGATTTGATAAGAGGATTGTCGAGTTGATTGGTGCCAAAAGCTTCAAGATATACCCACCCTCCATTTTTATGGCGGTGTCTGTATTGAGTGCCTCCCGGGTTCGAATCTCTTATCAGTTCTATGAATCCTTTCCTGGCATTTTCCCGGTCGTCCGGGTGAAGCATCGTTTCGATTACCGGAACATGTGTGAGTTCATCGGGCTTGAATCCTAAAATCTTTTCGCAGGATTCGCTGACATAATGCTGATTTCCTTTGGCGTCCAATAACACGATCATGTCAAAGGAATTTTTAATGAGCTGCCTGAATATTTCGTGGTATATTTCTAAGCCCTCATACGATTCAATTTCAAATACCTCTTCTTGTACTTCGTTGTTCTCCATGCCCTCTTGGTTTTTAATCGTTGGAAGGATTGTCTTTTCTGGGCTAATGAATCCAACTGTTAACCTATATTAAGAATACACAAATCTTCAGAAACATTATATGGATTTAATAATCTTTATCAGGTCGGGATGATTACAGGACTGTTTAGTTACCAATACATTTCATTTTAGATTTTTGAAATGTTTTCTATGTGAATTTCCCCGAGGAAGTAAATTTTGAATGATGAGTTTCTCATCTTGAAATAATGCAGATGGTAATCACTCAGAAATCTCAAATATTATAAATGTAAGAAAAAAGTTGTCTGTTGAGTGAACCAAAGGGTGAAGATTGCCGTTTATCCAATAAATGCCGAACTTTGAGTTCACCAATAAAAGAAGTTTAGATATGACTGTTTTTCTATTAGCAGCGGTATTAATTGGACTTGCATTTGCAGGGATTGCCGTTAAGATTTGGGCAAAAGAAGATGGAGAGTTTGCCGGAACGTGTGCAAGCAATAGCCCTTTCCTGAATAAAGAAGGAGAGCCTTGTAGTTTTTGTGGTGCCAAACCGAGCGAAAAATGTAAAAAAGACTCGAGCGAGAAACCCAAGGAAGAATTTAGCCCGTTCGTCTAATTTACGGGTTCTATAATAAAGGCTTGGAATCCTTCGGTAATAAACGTATCCCATTCGTTCTCATCTCCTGAGAAAATCAGGTAGCCTTCAAAATTTTCTTTACTCGCTAATAATTCTTTACACCTTTCGAGTCCTTGGACCATACAGACCGTAGCATATGCATCTGCATCCATCGCGGAAGGAGCAATGATAGATGCACTTAAAAGGCGATTACGGGCCGGATAACCGATTTTAGGATCAATTGTGTGTGAGTAACGAGTGCCGGTTTCCTCGTCAACCCAAAATCGCCGATAGTTTCCTGAGGTTGCCAATCCCGCATTTTCAAGCTCAAGAACAAATTGAAATCGGTTTTCAGCATCAATTTCTTCTTGTGGTTTATCAACACCAATTCTCCAAACATTACCCGATTCATTCACTCCTTTTGCGCGGACTTCACCGCCCACTTCCACCATATAATTTTCAACTTTATGATTTTCCAGAAATTCTGCGATATGATCCACTGTAAATCCCTGTGCGATAGCGTTGAAATCAATCGTGAATCCTTCAGGAATGGACACTCTCATATCATCAATTTGAATGGATTCATATCCAACTTTGGATAAAACCTGCGTAAGGGTATCGGCACTGACATCCTGCCGGATCTCTTTAAAACCAAATCCCCAAAGATTTACCAAAGGCCCCACCGTGGGATCGAAAGATCCGGCGGTTTCTTCAGCTATTTCAGTTGATCGGTTTAAAACGGTTATAAAGAGCGAATCAACCTCAACAGGTGTATTCCCTTTATTAATTTGTGAGACGAGGGAGGAGGGAACGTAGGTGCTCATAGAGAGATCAATCTGGCGTAGTATTTCCTCAATTTCTTTTCCAAAATCTTGTCCCTTGGGCGATTCGTATTTGATCTGATAGGTAGATCCCTGGGCCCGGCCATTATTTTCAATAAACAGTGGTTCTCCGGGCTGCCCACATGAAGCAAAAAAAAGCAAAAAAATAATACAAAGAAAGCGATTCATGAGCATCGATAAACTGTATTTAGCGTGAGTATAAAATAAAAAACCCCGCTCACAGAATGATACGGGGTTTTAAAAATCAGGCAGAAAATGTAATTACGAATCAAAATCGTCAAAAGAGACATTCTCTTCAGGGACGCCCCATTCATCGCACATTTTCTGTACGGCCTGGTTCATGAGTGGAGGACCGCAGAAGTAAAATTCAATTTCTTCCGGTTCCGGATGATTTTGCAAATACTGATCAATAACAGCCTGGTGAACAAAGCCGAGGAATCCATCTCCCTCAGAATCGTTGACATCTTTCTTTTCAACCCACTTGTCTTCTTCAAGTGGTTCGGAAAGTACAACATAGAATTTAAAATTCTCGAATTGTTCTTCCAGGTGCCGGAAGTGATCCAGGTAAAACAGTTCTCGCTTGGATCGGCCACCATACCAATAAGTAACTTTACGGCCGGTCTTGAGAGTTTTGAAGAGCTCGTACAAATGCGATCTCATAGGCGCCATACCGGCTCCACCACCAATATAGAGCATCTCTTTCTGGCTGTCCTCTTTGATAAAGAACTCACCATAAGGACCTGAAACAGTTACAGTATCACCGGGTTTTCTTGAAAAGATATAGGATGAAGCCACACCCGGATTTACATCCATCCATCCATTTTTAGACTTATCCCATGGCGGCGTGGCAATACGCACGTTCAACATAATTTTACGGCCTTCTGCAGGATAGCTAGCCATAGAGTAAGCTCTTTCAACGAACTCACTATTCTTCATTTTAAGATCCCACAGTCCGAACTTGTCCCATTCAAGCTGGAATTTATCAGGCGCTCCGGGATGTTCCTTCGGATGGGCAGTGATATCAATATCTTTATAATCAATTTCACACGGGGGGATTTCAATCTGGATATAACCACCCGCTTTGTAATCCATGTCTTCAGGAATTTCAACAATAAACTCCTTAATGAAGGAGGCTACGTTGTAATTGGAAACCACTTTAGCTTCCCATTTCTTGATCCCGAAGATTTCTTCCGGAATCCGGATTTTCATATCCTCTTTTACCTTTACCTGGCAGCCAAGCCGCCAATTTTCCTGCTGCTCTTTTCGGGTAAAATGAGGTTCTTCGGTAGGAAGAATACCGCCACCGCCTTCCATCACCTGGCATTTACATGTAATACATGTACCGCCGCCTCCGCAAGCAGAGGGAAGGAAAATTTTATTATTTCCGAGTGTGTTTAGGAGCGTTCCGCCAGACTCCACTTCGAGTTCCATTTCCCCATTAATCTCAAGCTTTACGGGCCCGGAAGGTGCCAGTACAGACTTGGCTCCAAGAAGGATTGAAACAAGAAGTAGTATCACCAGAAAGAATACAACAATACTGGTGGTAACGATGAGTGTTGTTGAAGCAAATATCATTTTTTAAATCTCTTTGAATAACGTTTATAACTTGATTCCCATAAACGACATGAAAGCGATGCCCATCAGGCCGGTTACAATAAATGTGATTCCCAGTCCACGGAGTGGAGCCGGCACGTTTGAATAACGGATTTTCTCGCGGATAGCAGCGATAGCTACAATTGCCAAAAACCACCCTATTCCACTTCCAAAACCAAACACTGAAGCTTCAAGGATTGTTGCGTAATTCCTCTCCTGCATGAACAGAGAACCACCGAGAATGGAACAGTTTACTGCAATAAGCGGAAGGAAAATACCTAATGAGTTATAGAGTGCAGGCGCGAATTTTTCGACGGCCATCTCCACAAGCTGTACCATTGAAGCAATAACCGCAATGAAAATAATAAAGGAAAGGAAGCTAAGGTCTACGGCTGCAAATTGTGGTCCAAGCCATGCCAGTGCTCCTTCTTGCAGTACATAGTTTTCAAGAAGATAATTGGCCGGAACAGTGATGGCCATCACAAAGATAACAGCCGCTCCCAAACCTACACCTGTTTTCACCGTTTTGGATACTGCGAGATAAGAACACATGCCCAGGAAGTAGGCAAAAATCATGTTCTCAACAAAAATCGACTTTACGAATATGTTTAAAAGTTCTTGCATACTTCTTACTCCTCTATGAGTTTAGTATTTCGTGACCGCTGTACCCAAATGATGATACCCACGGTGATGAGTGCCATGGGGGGGAGCAGCATAAATCCGTTGTTACTGTAAAAGCCGCCATTTACGATGTACCAGGAGTCCGGAATAATCTGGAGGCCAAATAAAGTTCCTGAACCAAGTAATTCGCGGAAGAAAGCTACAATGATTAAAATGATACCATAGCCAAATGCATTACCAATACCATCCAGGAACGATCTCCATGGTTTATTTCCAAGAGCAAAGGCTTCAAGCCGCCCCATAATAATACAGTTGGTGATAATCAATCCCACGAACACCGACAGTTCTTTTGATACATCGTAAACAAAAGCTTTTAACACCTGATCTACCAAAACCACAAGTGCAGCTACAACCACAAGCTGAACGATGATTCGGATTCGGTTTGGGATGAAATTTCTCATCAAAGAGACAATGACGTTACCGGCAGCCAGTACAAACATCACCGATATAGCCATCACTACAGCCGGATAGAGTTTTACAGTAATAGCGAGTGCCGAACAAATTCCCAAAACCTGTACAGTAATCGGGTTATCGTCATCAAACGGATCACTAATCAGTTTTCGGTTTCTTTTAGAAAACAGGGGCTCACGGGTCTTTGTAGTGACCTTTGCCTCCTGTTCAACAGCTTCTTTTTCTAGTACTTCTTCTGCCATAGTTTTACCTTAATTAAAGTTCTGAACCTGCGGTTGAATATGTTGCGGCATAATCTTTCAGAAATGGGATGTAAGATTCCAGACAATCCAGAATCATTGCTTCCACTCCTTCGGAGGTAATAGTACCTCCGCTAATTCCGTCTACCTGATATTGGGTTGAAGCGTCGCCTTTTCGAACATCAATCCCTATAAGATTGCCTGAATCATCCAGGATTTCTTTGCCTTCAAATTGAGTTTCAAAAGCGGCTGTAGCAATTTCAGCTCCCAGGCCGGGTGTTTCTCCCTGATGATCAAATACAGCGCCATAAAGTGTAGATACATCTTCCTGAAGAGAAATATATCCCCAGATTGGCCCCCAAAGTCCGGTGCCCCGGATCGGGATTACAAAAAATCGTTGCCCTTCTTTTTCTGCTATGTAAAGTGGAGCTTCACGTTCAATGTTAGACTTGCGGACTTCTTTGGTCAGGTCTACATTGAAAGCTTCAATGCCGGGTTTTTCTTCGTGATTGCTCACTACCAGTTCCTGGACGATGTATTCCGGATATAACTCAGCGGCTTCCTCGCGGCTCACTTCCACTTTAATAGAACTGAGGATACTCTGCATTTTTTCGAGACGTTCGTTTTCATCCTGGTAAGGTTTCAGGGTTGTTGCAGCAAAGGATAAAAGGGCCGCAACAACGATCACCATAATGGCGGCGAACATAAATGTGTAACTATTCTTATTTACATCCATGAGTTAGGCTCTCGCTTTTAAAGAAATTCGTTTTTTTCGTTTTTTGATATTTGCCTGCAACACATAATGATCGATCAGCGGTGCCATTGTATTCATAAAAAGAATGGCTAACATCACGCCTTCGGGATAGGCGGGGTTGAAGATTCGAATCATTATTGCCAAAAATCCAATTAAAAAGCCATAGATCCATTTTCCGGTACTTGTTTGTGAGGCCGTTACAGGATCTGTAGCCATAAAGACAATTCCAAAGGCAAAACCACCCACTGCCAACTGATGCCAGAAAGGTACAGCCATAAACGCTTGCTGAACTTCGGTAATTGCATAAGGTGCCAGGGCATTAAAAATTATGCCCATTACAGCGCCTCCTGCAAGGGCACTCAGCATAATTCTCCAGCTTCCGATACCGGTAAAGATTAAAAGTCCGGCTCCGAGAGCAATTGCAATAACGGATGTTTCACCAATTGATCCAGGAATAGTACCAATAATAGCATCCAATACCGAGTAATGGGTTGAACCAGCGGTAGCAAGTTCTCCCAGCACGGTAGCTCCGGAAAATCCATCTACTACAGATTGTCCGTCGCGAACGGAAGTGTTAATCCAAACATCATTTCCGGACATGAAAGACGGATACGCAAAGAACGCAAATGCACGGGCCAGAAGGGCGGGGTTGAAAATGTTCATCCCGGTTCCGCCAAATACTTCTTTACCAATAATTACTGCAAAAATACAGGAGAGGGCTACCATCCAGAGGGGAATGTCTACAGGCATGATGAGGGGAATCAGCATCCCGGTAACAAGATAACCTTCATTAATCTGATGGCCTTTGATAATACAGAAGAGGAATTCAGCACCCAACCCAACGGCATAAGAAACCACAACGATGGGCAGTACTTTAATAGCTCCGAATACAAACTGGTCTATAAAGGTAGCGTCGATTCCAAGAGCCAGATAATGTTGATACCCCACATTCCACATCCCGAACAACAAACAGGGAATAAGTGCCATGATTACGGTATTCATGGTTCGTTTCAGGTCAATTCCGTCACGAATATGAGCACCTTGCTCTGTAGGATGGCCCGGCACAAACAAGAATGTTTCCAATCCGTCGTACACCGGCCAATATTTTTCAAGCTTTCCCCCTTCCTCGAAGTAGGGTTTCACTTTACTTTCTAAAAAATCATTTAATGCTTTCATGAATAAACTTTCAAACTTTTTCTGGCGATTAACCTACTTCTTTTTTCATCAAGTCAAGTCCTTCTCTTACGATACTTTGAACCGGTATTTTAGAAGTGCAGACAACTTCGCAAAGGGCAAAGTCTTCTTCTACAACTTCATAAAGTCCCAGATTTTCCATGCCGTCAAGGTCTTGGGTGATAATAGCTTTGAGCAACTGAACGGGGTAGATATCGAACGGAAATACTTGTTCGTATTGGCCGGTAACTACAAATGCACGACGTTCTCCATGTTGGCCGGTGTCGAGTTTGTATTGCACATCACCCAGTTTTCTCATGAACCATGATGGCAGGGTTCTGGAGATACTAAACTTATCAGGTTTGGGAATTAACCATCCAAACAATTCGGGTTCATCACCTTCGGGGATTACGGTTACCTGGCGTTCAAAAGAGCCAAGATATCCATCTTCCGTGATTTTGGTGCCGGTAAGAACATTTCCGGATATGATCCGGTTGTTACCTTCTGTAATATTATTCTCAACAAAATGCTTGACGGGCGCTCCGAGAATGGTGTGGTGGAATTTTTTCTCTTTTACTTCAGAACCGGTCAGCGCAATATTAATTCGGGCGTCATATTTTCCGGTCAGGAATAATCGCCCCATGATTACCACATGCTCCGGCGTAAGTGTCCATACGGTTTCACCTTTATTGATGGGATCGATCTTTGCGATCTGTACGCCAACAACACCTGCCGGGTGAGGGCCGTCGTAACGGGTAATGGTTACGCCTTTCGTTTCAGTAAAGATTTTAGCAGGTGTTTCTTTTGCATTTAGTCCAAGATGAATTTTTCCGGACGTCAGTTTGGAAAGTGCATGAATCCCTGCCTGAAACTCCTCTTCTTGTCCTTCAAGTAAAAAACCCAAGTCGGGTGCGAGGGGAGCGGAATCAAAGCCGGAAATGAAAATAGCTTTTGGTTCTTTCGTTGTATCCGCAACGGTATTATAAGGACGTTGCCGAATGAAAGACCAGCAACCCGATGCCGCTAATTTTGAGACAATCTCTTCTCTCTCGAGAGTTGTGGGATCTGCTGCGCCGAAATCCTCATACCGGGTTTCTTTATCAGCGAGAACACGCACTTCTAAAATTTTGCGTTTGGCACCACGAATTACCTGGGCAACCTCCCCGCTGACCGGAGAACAGAATTTAACCTGATCGTCATCTTTATTAAAAAATAAAGGGGTGCCGGCTTTCACTTCGTCGCCTTCTCTGGCGGCAAGTTTCATGCGGACCCCGTAAAAATCATCTGGTTTTAAGGCGGCAGTCTCTATGGGGAGCGGTGAAGCAAATTCTTTTTCTGCTTCTCCAATTAGTTTGATGTCTACCCCACGCTTAATTTTTATCACGTTAGACATTTAATTCCAATAAAACGTTTAATTCAGCATTCGAAAATAACAGTTGTATAAACTATTATTTTTATTTTTTTGAATGAGCATCTGCTGGATTCAAAATTTTTAAAACGGCTAAATTTAGTGATTTTAGAAACGGATTTCTTAATGAAAAAGGCTTTTTTTTCTACAAGCTTTTTAATTTTTGTAAAAGCGCTTTTTCCTAGGCCAGAATTACTGATTGGAAGGAATTTGGTATCTGTATCGAGTCTAAATAAGGCTGCTATTGTTGGAAAGAGATTCAAAGAGGTGTCTCTCTGTGCATTTTCTTTCTGAAATGGCCGGAATTTGAGAGTTAATTGGTGGAGAAGCTGGAATATATCGGACGAAAATTGAGTAGTTATGGACGTTCTAAGGAGTGCTTATCATAATCGATATAAAGCCTTTACCACTTATTATATTCTTAACTATTCGACAGCAACGGCTTTTCCGGGCTGCGGTTTACAAAGTGCGTATTTCCGGGCACGCATTCCTGGAGGGCGGCCGGAGTAATAACGTCTGCTTTGTAATGATTGTTGAGGCAGTCCACAGCTTTATAGAGATTCCGAACCTGGTCCTTCTCGGTAAAAAAAAGTTCGAGCTGTTCCGTGAATTGCATTTCAATGGTATGGAAGCCAATTCCCCGCATTTTGATTCCCTTTCGCAGGGCATTTTTCACACGCCGCATTGCTTCTGGGAGACATCCTTTTAATACATACTCGTCCAGATTGGTGAAGCCGGGCGTGTTAAACGCAAAACGTTCGCCATCCCACTTGTTGTCCTGGTAGCGGATGTAGCAACCCCAACGCCGGGCTTTGCGCTTGAAACCCCTCATCCGGTAACACACTTTCCGAACGGCTTTTACGATTTCACCTTTTACCAGGATGGGGTCGTCGGTCCAATCCGAAAATGTGTGCATGTAACTTACTTCGTCCGGGACATGGTCGTCATTATCCAGTACTTTAGCCTTGTCTCGTCCGGTAACTGTCTCCCAGAAAAGTTGTCCCTGCATCTCCCCAAAAATTTTTTGAAAAGGAGCGGGGCCGTGTTTATGGGCATCGGCGATGGTGTAAAGGCCGTATTTCTTGAGATGTTCATAACGCCGCCGGCCAATTCCCCACACCTCATCAATTGGTAAAGGGTAGATATATTGAGCGGCATCATCATGAGTGAGAATTAGCGCCAGGCCCTTTGGTTTTTTAAGATCGGATGCCAGCTTGGAATAAGTCTTGCTGTGAGCGATCCCGATAGAACAGACTAACCCAAGATCGCGATAAATATGATCCTGGATCTTTTTGCCAAATGCTTCAAGATGGTTGCGTCCCTTGCCCAATAAAAAAGTGAGATCCATGAAATATTCATCCATCGAATATTTTTCTACGTTAGGGGAGTAGATGTCGAGGATTTCTCTTAATTGCCGGGCTATTTCCGTGTACCGGCTATAATCGATCTGTTTGAAAACCAGGTAAGGACAGATTTGGGAAGCCTCAAAAGCACTCATCGCCGTTTTGATTCCCAATGCCCGCGCCTCGTAACTGGCGGTGGCTACAATTCCCCGTGCGGTTCCATCCGGTTTGCGCCAGCCGCCCATCGCCACCGGAAGGCCATAGAGATTATAGGCGCGCTGCTCCACTTGTGCGTAATAACAGTTCATGTCCAGGTGCAGGTAAAGCCGTTTTTTCCGCGACCGGTGCTGATGGTCTTTCGCTACGGTACTATATAACGTAATGCGGTGTACATCCTGTTGGATGTCGTACTCGGTATGTCGGTTGGGGTCCATATCTTAAATTATAATAAATAACACATATATTATACATATTTCTTTCAGATTTAAAATCGCCAGAAGATCATTACGAGGGAATGCAATGACTGGGCAATTACCAAGTGTAAATTCAACTCTTTTGTGAAAAACATTTGGAGATCGCCACGCCCAAAAACAGGGCTAGTGATGACTATTTTGGGTTTCAAGTTGTCATTTCGAAATCATGAAGATTCGATTGTGAAATTTGTTGACGGACCCACTCCGGAGGAGCATATTTGTAGCCTAGGAAAGATGAGTACAAAAGAGGCCCCGAGGCGACAAATGAGGAAGGGGTGATTTGTTATCGAGAGGAACGGAAAATGTTAGCAGATCCAGATCCTGAAAAATAAGAAGCAGAGCTTCAAATAGGCGTACCGAAGGGGGACCTTCGGTACGAGTAAATAAATGGGTGAAATTATCGAAATAAATTAAAAGCGCTTCTAATTCATCATTCAGGAAAAAGCTTACTCTCCTTCACATTACGTTCATTATCACTGTCTAACCTACCTATATAAACAAAACGATCAGTGGAGATTCGGTAATTCTCCCAGCTGACTGCAAGAGACGTTTTAATATCAATTAAGATGAGAATTTCAACTACAGACAGGCAACTCAGGCTTACCGCAATTATGTTCTCCACGAACCACATCAAACAAAATTATCTCACATCATGGGAACTGCAGACGACATCAGGAAACTGGTGGAATACCGCGAAATCGCCCGAATGGGTGGCGGCGAAAAACGTATAGAATCACAACACGGAAAAGGAAAATTTACAGCAAGAGAACGGGTTGAATTTTTACTGGACGAAGGGAGCTTCGAAGAGTTCGACATGTTCGTTACCCACAGGACCAAATCATTCGGCCTTTGGGAACAACGAATATTGTCCGACGCCGTGGTAACCGGCCACGGAACTATCGACGGACGACTCGTCTATATTTTCTCCCAGGATTTCACCGTTTTTGGCGGATCGCTCTCGGAAGTATTCGCACAGAAAATTTGCAAGATTATGGACCAGGCCATGAAAATGGGCGCTCCGATCATCGGTATCAACGATAGTGGTGGTGCCAGGATTCAGGAAGGGGTTCGAAGCCTTGCGGGTTACGGCGATGTATTTCAGAAAAATATTGAAGCCTCCGGGGTTGTTCCACAAATCTCAGCTATTTTTGGCCCTTGTGCCGGTGGCGCCGTGTACTCTCCGGCTTTAACCGATTTCACCATGATGGTGGAAAAAACCAGTTACATGTTTGTAACCGGACCGAAAGTTGTGAAAACCGTAACGGGTGAAGAGATTACTGTAGATGAACTTGGCGGACCAAATGTTCACGCTACAAAATCCGGGGTGACTCACTTTGTGGCCGAGAATGAAGAGGAAGGTCTTCTGCTCATCCGAAAACTTCTGAGCTATATACCTCAAAACAATCTCGAAGATCCTCCGCTTGCGAAATGTAATGATCCGATCGACCGATTAGACGAAGAACTGAATGAAATTATTCCGGACAACCCACAGGTACCGTACGATGTAAAAGACATCATTTACACAATTGTGGATGATGGCGAATTTCTTGAAGTGCACCGACGATACGCCCGAAATATCGTGGTAGGATTTGCCAAGTTTAATGGCATGCCGGTGGGCATCGTAGCCAATCAGCCGAACTATCTGGCCGGTGTGCTGGATATCGAATCATCCAAAAAAGCAGCAAGATTTGTTCGCTTCTGCGATTCCTTCAACATTCCGATTGTAACCCTGGTTGACGTTCCGGGTTTCTTGCCGGGCAGTGGCCAGGAATACGGGGGAATTATTTTGCATGGTGCCAAACTCCTGTACGCTTACGGAGAAGCAACGGTTCCCAAAATAACAGTGGTTCTTCGCAAAGCTTACGGCGGTGCGTATGATGTGATGAGCTCCAAACACCTGCGCGGAGATATCAACTATGCATGGCCTTCGGCAGAAATTGCGGTGATGGGTCCTAAAGGCGCGATTGAAATCCTCTATTCAAAAGAACTGGCAGAAATTTCTGATGAAGAAGAGCGAGCCAAATTCATCCAGGAGAAAGAGAAAGAATACAAAGAGCAATTTGCCAATCCATACCAGGCTGCACGGTACGGATATATCGACGATGTGATTGAACCGCGCAATACCCGTTTCAGAATTATCCGGGCGTTGCAATCGCTTCAGACGAAGAAGGTGGTCAATCCGCCGAAGAAACACGGCAATATTCCACTCTAAAGGAGGACGACTATGTTTTTTGATCGACTCACAGAATTTGACCTCTCCCTGGTAACCATGGAGGAGATCGGTATTATGCTGATCGGGTACATGATTGTGTTTCTCGTGCTTGCTCTGCTCTACGTTGTATTTCAGAATATTCCTCGGATACTGGCACTGTCTTCATCAGCCAAAAAAGCTTTTCTGAAAAGTAAAAAGTCCCTGATAGAAGCTGCTGAAGAAGCTGTAGGAAACGGACAGAAAAAGCCTGTTGAACCCAAACAAACCACCGACGAACCGATATCCGGCGAACTTAATGCCGCCATCACGGCTGCCATTCATCTCTATGTGAATGAAAATTATCACGATGAAGAATCAGCCATTCTCACCATTCAACAGGAATCAAGAAGATATTCACCCTGGAGTTCAAAAATTTACTCCGTAACGAATCTCAGACGGTAATCAACTACGACCATGAAAAATTATCAATTTGAAATAAACGGCAACCAATACGACGTAAAAATCAAGAGTTTTGAAGAAGAAACAGTCTCGCTTGAAGTGAACGGCACGCCGTATGAAGTGAAACTAAAGCAAGAGATTAAAGCTCCAAAAACACCTAAACTGGTGCGTGCCAAAACGCCGCCGCCATCAACCGCCGACCAAAAACCGTTGGCGCGATCCGGTAAACTTTCTTCCATTAAAGCACCGCTTCCGGGCAAAATTTTGTCCCTGTATGTGAAAGAGGGCGACACCGTGAAAAAAGATGACAAACTCATCATGATGGAGGCCATGAAGATGGAAAACACCATCCACTCCGATACCGATGGCGTCATAAAATCAATCAAAGTGACGGTCGGTAATGCGGTTCTTCAAGACGACATTTTATTAGAAATTGAGTAGCACCCACTCCCATGAAAGGCTTAGAAAACTTCTATCACTACACCGGGTTTTACAATGTGACACCCGGACACATTATTATGATTCTGGTCGCCTTTTTCTTTCTATACCTGGCGATTAAGAAAAAATACGAACCTCTGCTTCTCGTACCCATCGGTTTCGGGATCATCATCGGGAACATCCCGTTCCTGCAAGATGCCGGACTGCAACTGGGTATTTACGAAGATGGCAGTGTAATGAACTACCTGTACCAGGGTGTTTTGAAAGGCGTTTATCCGCCCCTGATCTTTTTAGGAATCGGGGCCATGACGGACTTTTCAACCCTGATTTCCAACCCGAAACTGGTTCTGCTTGGAGCCGCCGCACAGATCGGTATTTTCCTCACGTTCTTTGGGGCCATTGCCCTTGCATTTGATACGGGCCCGGCCGGTGCCATTGCTATTATCGGGGGTGCTGACGGACCCACAGCTATCTTTCTGTCTTCTAGGCTGGCTCCCGATTTAATCGGTTCCATCGCTATTGCGGCCTATTCGTACATGGCACTGGTTCCGGTTATTCAGCCGCCGATTATGCGTCTGCTGACGAACGACAAAGAACGCCGCATCCGTATGAAACCGCCACGTGCTGTTTCCAAAACCGAGAAAATCCTGTTCCCGATTGTCGGGCTGCTGCTCACAACGTTTATCGCTCCGGCCGCACTGCCTCTTTTGGGAATGCTGTTCTTCGGAAATCTTCTGAAGGAGTCGATGGTAACCGAGCGCCTGGCCGAAACCGCACGAACATCCATGATAGATATCGTGACGATTTTACTGGGTATAACCGTGGGAGCTTCCACACAGGCCACTACATTTTTGACGCCCGAATCTATCCTGATTTTTGTTCTCGGTGCATTTTCATTTATGATTGCCACCGCCGGAGGTGTTCTGTTCGCTAAGTTAATGAACGTCTTTTTGAAGGAGGGCAATAAACTGAATCCGCTGATTGGAGCCGCCGGTGTATCCGCCGTGCCCGACAGTGCCCGTGTGGTTCAGCACGAGGGATTGCGGTACGATTCCAGCAATCACCTGCTGATGCACGCCATGGCACCAAACGTAGCCGGAGTGATTGGCTCCGCCATCGCTGCCGGTCTTTTAATGAGTTTCCTAATGTAGTTGTTGATGTGGTTATGGTGTAAATCACCAGGGGAAATTGTTGATGAGCATGGACTGGTCTTATAGCTCTGAGATGATTTCCCCTTTTTTTGTCTGCGTTAAAGTGCTTGAAAAATACTCCGTCAGTTTGAGCGCATCCCGACAGCTGTCGGAAGAAACCGAAAACTGGATTTATTTAGCCCTTCCTTTGATAATTAACCCGGTTTTCCCATTTTGATTTTATATGTCAAACCCGAAGGTTTATGAATAAATAACTGATTATAAACTCACTTTGCTATGATGATGAAACTTCTTTTTTCTACGGCTTTTTTATTAATGTTTTTTATAAACGTTCAACCAGATCCCACTCCCGAAGTTGATGCTTATTGGGCGGAAGTGAGCCGAACCGTTGCCGATGGGGATTTTGAAGGATATGCTGCGCTATACCACGAAGATGCCGTATTGGTGAATGGCATTTCCGGGGAAAGTTACCCGATTTCGGATGCACTGGATGGCTGGGAACAGGGATTCCTGGATACGCAGGATGGAAAAATGAGTGCAAGCGTGGAATTCAGGTTCAGCAAAAGAATTCACGGGGAAACCACAGCGCACGACACCGGGATTTTCTGTTACACCTCGCAAATGGAAGGAGAAGAACCGCAGCCTATTTATGTACATTTCCAGGGGCTGCTGGTTAAAAAAGACGGCCAATGGGTTATGACCATGGAATACCAAATGGCACCGGCTACGATAGAAGAGTGGGAGGCTCTTAAGTAGGAAGACAAAATCAACTCCGTCAGTTTGAGCACAGCGAAGCGAAGACGAAAACCCGGATTTGTTTTGCCCTTGCTTTGATAATCAATCCGGTTTTCCCATTTTAGTTTTGATTTATCAAGAAGTGCTGGAATAGAAACTACGTTATGGAATGAGAAGATAGAATAAGACTAATCAAATACCTTTGGAATGAAGGAAAAAATTGATAAATCAAAAATTGTTGAAAAGTATAATTCTGTTTATGGTCAATATGAGAAGCTTGGACTGAATTTGTCACAAGTCTTTGAGCTATTATTGAATGAAAATGATATACAATTTCTATCGGTTTACTACAGAGTCAAGGATATTGACTCTTTTATCAAAAAAATCGAGCAGAAGGGTTACCAAGATCCATTTAAAGAGATTGAGGATATTTGTGGCGTTCGGATAATTTGTTATTACCAGAGTGATGTGGAATTGATAAAAAAAATTTTAAGAAAAGAATTAAACGTACTTGAAGATGAAAACAAAGAAGAAAATCTAGAATTTGATCAATTTGGATATAGGTCCACACATCTAATTCTTACTACACCAGATAAATGGTTAGAAACCCCCAATTATAGAGGTTTAAAAAATGTCAAAGCTGAGGTACAAGTTCGTACAGTATTGATGCATGCTTGGGCTGAAATTGCACATAAATTAGCATATAAGTCCAAATCACAAATTCCGAAAGCTTTCAGAAGAAAACTTTCAAGAATTAGCGCAAAACTCGAAGAATCAGATGAACAGTTTGAGGAGATTAAAAAACAAATTGAATCTAATAAAAAGGAATTAATTATATCTGCTGAAGAGTCTAATGAATTTAATCCCAATGTAGAGTTCAATTTGGATAGTTTACAAGCTTTTCTTGATTATGCATTTCCAAATAGAAAAAAAAGTATTGAGCTTACGAGTGGTCTATTTGAGGAAATGGAGAAAAAAAAGATTTCTTTGAAAGATTTAATTTTTGGATACAAAAAAGCTGGGCCTTTTCTACGAGATGTCGAAAAAGAAACTGCATGGGATAAAGAGAACGGGTTTTATTTAGTTCAAGTAGGAGCTGCAAGAATGATTTTAGATTTAACAATTGACTCCTACTTTTTAGATAGAAAAGACTTTCTTAAAACAGAGATTTTGACGAAATATCGAGAGAAAATTAACAAGGAAAAAAAATAATTTTTATAAGTATTTAATTAGTGGATTTATCTTAAGATAATCCCCAAAAATCCACAATCGTTTTTCCCCTCAAATCAGCCTATATTTCTTTGAATGAAAACAAAGTGACCCCCGAGGTGTCGGGATGTCACGGTTTAATTGCCTAGGAACGCTTCTCCCGTAGGGATCCCTTCGGGGAAGGATTCTGAAAAGCACGGAAACGCTTGAAGGTTCTTTGATCATAAAAAGAAATTTACTATTAGTTGATGAAAACCACTCCAAATCTTCTTATCCAAAATGCAAAACCTGTAGACTCTAATCACGACGGCAGCGAAACCGTCGATATTCGTATTAAAGATGGCGTGATCTCCGAAATATCGTCCGGCCTGGAAAAGGAGGATGGTGAAGAGGTTTTTGATGCCGGCGGTGCTTACGTCAGCGGCGGCTGGATGGACATGCACGTCCATTTTCGCGAGCCGGGATATGAGCATAAAGAGACAGTAGAAACCGGTTGCCGGTCAGCCATGTTTGGCGGATTTACCGAAGTGGCCTGCATGCCCAACACCAAACCAGCCATCCATACGCGGGATGTGGTGGAGTTTATCCGTAACAAATCTGAAGAGGAGTTGGTGGATGTTCATCCCATCGGGTGCGTGACGAAAGAACGAAAGGGCGAGTCCATCGCCGAAATGGCGGACATGAAAGAGGGCGGAGCCGTAGCTTTTAGTGACGACGGCGATCCCGTTTATAACTCCCAGGTGATGCGAGTGGCCCTTCAATATTCGTCGATGCTGGGCCTGCCGATCATCAATCATGAAGAAGACCTGGATTTATCTCGTCCGGGACACATGCACGAAGGCGAGGTGTCGGCACGGCTCGGGCTGGACGGAACACCCGGAATTGCCGAAGAGGCGATGATCGCCCGCGATATTTTGCTGGCCGGATTTACGGGCGGACACATTCACGTGGCGCACATCAGCACAAGAAAAGCGGTGGATTTGGTTCGGCAAGCAAAAAAAGAAGGAGTGAATGTCACGACTGAAGTTTGTCCACATCACTTTGACCTGACCGACGATGAAATTGAAAAACGTCATTTTGATACAAACGTGAAGATGCATCCGCCGCTGCGAACACAGGACGATGTAGACGCTATGGTTGAAGGCCTCGCCGACGGAACCATCGATGTGATTTGCACCGATCACGCTCCGCATTCTATTGAAGAGAAAGAAGTGGAATTTATTTACGCCCCGAACGGAATCACCGGCCTGGATACGGCCTGGAGCATTTCGGTAAAACGGCTACTGGAACCGGGCGTTTTATCTCTACAACAGTTGCTGGAAAAACTCGTTAACAATCCACGACAAATATTAAACCTTGAAATCCCCGAAATCAAAGAAGGAGCAGCGGCAAACCTGACGATTTTTAACACAGACGAAAAGTGGACGTACACCAAAGACGAGGTTCGGTCGAAATCAAAAAATTCTCCATATATCGGGGAAACGATGACCGGGCGCGCACTCGCCGTCTACAATAAAAACCGGTTTGCCGTAAACGCGCTGAAAAACTGATTTTCGGAGTACCCAGCCAGGATGCAACTGTTTTATCGGCTCTTTTTAACGAACCTGATTGTTCTCACCTTTAGCGGAGTTTCTCTTTCTCAGAACGATTCATCCGTCCTGGAACAGATTCAAATTTTTGACAAATTCGGTTCCGTCCCGCAAAGCCAGTTTCGGCAAGCTCCCAATCACGATTATCCTTTTGAATACCTGCTGAAAGAATCAACCATCCGGATTGTAGAACGTCCGTCCGGAATTGTGGCGATTATCGACAATTTGGTGAGAATTCGCGTGCTGAGTGATGATCAGCTTGAGAAAGCCGAAGCGTCGCTTGTGGGAATTCCGTTCTATTTCCAGGATGGGATCGAAACGATTACCAATCTTGAGGCGATTACCCATCAGCCCGATGGAAGCCAGGTCCGGTTTGATACGGAAAATGCAAGAACTGTAGATCTCAACTCGCGGTACAAAATTATCGAGTTTGAAATGCCCGAGGTGCAACAGGGATCGATTTTGGAATACAAGTATACGCTTGAGCGAAGATATATCGAGGAACTTCCGAATTTTTATATGGCGCATCGGGTCCCGACCAAAAAAGCCGCGCTCTACCTCAGGAATTCCGAATTTATCCGGTATGATGCGGTTCCTCTGCACGTGGAGGATTTTGATTTGCATTTCGAAGAGCACCGCGTGGATACCAGCAATGTGCCGTTGCTTTTTACGCTCAGGCGTCCCAACCCGATTTATATCGAGGAGTGGGAAGCGGAAGATATTCCCGCTGTGGATGCCTCAAGTTATATTTCTTCAATTGATGATATTCGAGCACAGATCAAGTTCCAAATCAGTGAGTTTGGCATTCCGCGCCAGCCGCTTGAAAATAGCTGGGAATTTGTGGCGGCACAGATTCTTCGGAATCGGAATCCCTATCAACAAATTGAGAGGTATACGGAGTTTCAGCAGATGGGTGAAGAGATTGGAGCTTCTCTTAATTCGATGGAGGAAATCCAGGATTCGGTTTTCCAGGCGGTGAACTCTTCGGTTCAGTTCAGCGGAGTCAATTCGGTTTTTGCGGAAGGTGATTTGAGTCATGTTTTGGAAGGAGAACCTGCTGACCAGGCTGAAATCAATACGGTTCTTTTAACAATGTTGCGCGGTGCCGGAATTGATGCCAAACCACTCTATATTTCAGGGCGTGAGTTCGGGCGGATCGACCAGTCATTTCCCTCTATTTTTCAATTTAACTGGTTGTTAATTTTTAGTGAAATCAATGGGCAGCAATACTTTATGGATGCATCGTTTCCGCACAGTATGCCGAATTTAATTCCCATCGAATCATATAACGTCCAGGGAATGGCGCTGACAACTGATGATTACCAATGGATTGATATTTCGCCCGAACGAAGTGTTTTCGATCTCGATATTGATATCACGGCTTCGCTCAGTTCTAACGGAACGTTAACGGGAACGCTGAATGCGCAGACACGGGGATATCCTTCGCAGCGTATTCGCAGGGATATGCAATCAGGAAGGCCTGTTTCGGAAATTATCAGGGAAACCTTTTTTGATATTTACACCGATGCCGTGATCAGTGAAGGCAGCCTGGAAATCAACTCGCAAAACCGCAATATTGTGGATGTGGCAACTGATTTCGAGATTCCCAATTACGCGGCGAGTTTCCGCGATGGAATTGAATTCCGTCCGATGGTGGTGGGTTACCTGTTTAGGAATCCCTTTGAGTCGACCCAGCGGCGGGTTCCAATCACACTGGATGCCCCTGAACTTTTGTCGATCCATTACACCGTTGATTTACCCGATGGTTTTTCTGTCGATGAAATGGGCGAGACCCGGGCAACAAGTTTGCAGGGCGCAGCTTTACGAGAACAGTATAACTCTGAGGGAAATACGGTTGAATACACATTTGATATTGAAATCAGCCGCAAGGAATTTCCGGCCGATGTGTACAGCCAGCTTCGGAGAATTTACGAGCGATGGGTATTTTTGAGCAATGAAACGTGGTACATCGAGGATTAAGGATTTTTGTTAAATGTCATTGCGAGGAGGAGTGGAACGACGACGCGGCAATCTCCATGTTTGTAAATATGAGATTGCTTCACAGGCTCGCAATGACCTTGAAATAGTTTTGTTAGCGGAAATCTTAAAAAACTTATAAATAAAATAACGTCATTGCGAGTGAAACGAAGCAATCTCCACCCCCTGATAGCGGTTTGAGAGAGTTCTAAGCGGATTCCTCTAAGCAATTTCATGGGGAGATTGCCACGTTCGCCAAGGCTCTCTCGCAATGACTTGTACTATTTTTTGAGTGTAAGAATGAAAATCAATATTCAAAATACATCAGGCCTTCTATGATTCTTGCCATTGAAACATCCACACCGGTTTGTTCAGTTGCTCTTGGAAAGGGCAGCCGAAGCATCATCGAGAAGCGAATGGAAGGAAGATCCGTTCATTCGGAACGAACCTTTGAGTTCATCAAAGAGCTGCTGGATCGGCATGAGCTAAAAGTGAAAGATCTCGACGCGGTGCTTTTTAGTAACGGACCGGGTTCCTACACTGGGTTAAGAATTGGTGCTTCGGCGATTAAAGGACTGCTTTTTCAGCAGGATGTTCCACTCTATACATTGCCAACTCTTCTGAGTTTTTCGATTCCTTTCTTGGAGAAAAATCCACCGGCTATTCACGCTGTGATTGATGCAAGAAGGCAGCACCTCTATCATCAAAAAGTAAGGCGAACTCTGGGTGAAATTGAGATTTCGAAATCAAATGTGGTTGAAATAGAGACGCTTCAAAAAGAAATCAAAAAAGGGGATGTGGTTGCGGGAACCGGTTGGGATCGGTTGGAAGTGGAGAGTCGGACTGAAATCAACTGGTTTGGAACGGAAGCCATTTCAGCCAAGAACCTGGTTTTGGGATGGAATCATCCTGAGTTAAAAAAGTATTTCAAAAAAGCAGATGTCGAATCGTTCGAGCCGGAATACCTGACGCTGTCTCAGGTGAATAATTCTGAGCTTTAGCAAACAGCATATCAGAGTCTCTACGGGTCTCATCACGAATTTTCGAAATATACCGCACCTCCGGTGCGGAACACTACATTTTGCCTTATACCTTTTTACAAATATCCCGCTCCATCCGGAGCGGGACTACCTTTCGATGAATGGTCTTCTGTAAATGTTGCTCTTGCTGGAGCAGTGGTTTCAATATCTTATATAGTGGTAACAAGCTGGCAGTTAACCGGTGCCCCGGACGGGGCACTATCTTTGTAAAAAAATCAGGAAGTGCTAACCTTGGTTTTGCCCCAGAGGGGCAGTATATCCCTCAAATTCTGTAAGGAGTTCAAAGATCATGGTTCATACAGGTATAAAAATGTATTCAAACCGAAAAAACCATGGCTGATACCTACACCCAAATCTACATCCAATTCGTATTTGCCGTTCAAAACCGTGTTAGCCTGATTCACCCTGATTGGGAACAGCAGCTTTATAAATACATCACTGGTATCGTTCAAAACAAATCCCATAAAATGATTGCCATCAATGGTATGCCCGATCATTTGCACATTTTTATTGGCTTCAAACCAGTGGATCATATTTCAGAATTAATGAAAGTTGTAAAAGGAGAATCAACAAAGTGGATCAATGAAAAAGGGTTTGTAAAGAAAAAATTCAGATGGCAAGCGGGGTATGGGGCGTTTTCATATAGCCGAAGCCATATCGACCGGGTCTATCATTATATCATGAATCAAAAAGAACACCATCAAAGAAAATCTTTTCTTGAAGAATACACCGGGTTGTTGGAAAAATTTGATGTAGATTTTGATGAGCGCTACATCTTTAAACCGGTGAATGGATAATGGTTGAATAATATGCCGCACCTCTGGTGCGAACTGTGTTTGTAGCGATTCTCTCTTTACAAAGATATCGCTCCATCCGGAGCGGGATTTTAAAAAAATTGTGCTTTCTTGGTTGAGATGATAGAAATTAACTGATGTTCGAATGGCCCATGATATTTTTTTAGAAATTGAGGTGAATCGTCAAAACGTTATTACCCCGGTGGGGCAATATATTTGTCATTTACGGTTTCTAACTTCGAGCTTTTTCGAATAAAAGATTTTTGCTTCGGGCGATATTCATTATTTTTGAGGAAGTTTAAAATTTAATCTGTTTTTATGGCGTGGTTTAAAAGAAAAGACAGTAACATTCAGACTGATAAAAAGAAGGATATGCCGGAAGGCATATGGGTGAAGGTTCCCACAACCGGAGAAACCATCCACCGGAGAGAACTTGAGGAAAATAATTGGGTGGATCCTCTCAGTGGATATCATTTTCGCATCGGCAGTGAAGAGTATTTTGAGATTCTGTTTGACGACAACAAATTCACGGAAATTGCCGATGATATTCTCCCAACAGATCCTCTTGATTTTGAAGATCGAAAAAAGTACAAAGATCGTTTAAAACAAACGCAGCAGAAAACAGACCTTTCGGATGCATGCCGCGTGGGTGTGGGCAAATTGGATAAACAGGATATTGTCGTTGCCTGCATGGATTTTGCGTTCATTGGAGGAAGTATGGGGTCCGTTGTTGGTGAACGCCTGAGCAGGGCTATCGATCACGCCAGGGAAAAGAAATTTCCGCTTATGATTATATCACAATCCGGTGGTGCCCGAATGATGGAAAGTGTGTACAGTCTCATGCAAATGGCTAAAACATCCGCCAAACTGGCCCTTCTTGATAAAGAAGGCATTCCATTTATTTCATTGATGACAAATCCGACAACCGGCGGAGTTACAGCGAGTTACGCGATGCTGGGAGATTTCAATATTGCCGAGCCGGGCGCTTTGATTGGTTTTGCCGGTCCGCGTGTAATTCGCCAGACGATTGGGCGGGATCTGCCGGAAGGTTTTCAAACTTCGGAATACCTGTTGGAGCACGGTTTTCTTGATTTTATAGTAGCTCGTCCTAAACTGAAGAAAAAGATTTCGAGACTGTTAAAGATTTTAGAAAACAAGGGTTGATTCGGTTTTAGTTTTAGAATTGTTTTGATAGAGCTGTCAGCCGTCAGTTATTGACTTAAATCCATTGGAGGAAGTTGATAACCGAACGCTGACAGCTTTTTAGTTTGTTTGGAATTACGAATTAGGAAAAAAGAGAATGAGATTTGCCGATTACGCTAAAATTTATGCAACTGCCGGTTATGGTGGAAATGGAATGGCTCATTTCCGGCGCGAAAAATACGAACCCAAAGGTGGCCCCGATGGCGGCGATGGCGGCAAAGGCGGTGACGTAATTTTACGTGGGAACCCGCAGTTGAATACACTTCTTGACCTTCGTTACAGGAAATTTGTGAAGGCACAAGGGGGACAGGATGGGCACACTTCCCGAAAGCAAGGGAAAGATGGTGACGATGAAATCCTGGAAGTGCCGATGGGAACGGTTGCTTACGATGCCGACTCAAAAGAACGGCTTGGAGAAATTACGGAGGATGGAGAAGAGTTGGTCATTGCCAAAGGTGGCAAAGGCGGACTCGGAAACTGGCATTTCAGAAGTGCCACCAACCAGACGCCACAACATGCCCAGGAAGGTGAGGAAGGAGAAGAACGGACGGTTGAACTCGAACTGAAACTGATTGCTGATGTTGGCCTGGTAGGTTTCCCCAATGCCGGGAAAAGCACCTTGCTTTCAGCACTTTCGGCGGCCAAGCCGAAGATTGCCGATTACCCTTTTACAACACTGGAACCGAATTTAGGTGTGGTAACCTCATCCGATTATCGAAGTTTTGTAATGGCCGATATCCCCGGAATTATTGAAGATGCCCACGAAGGAAAAGGTCTGGGAATTCAGTTCCTAAGACATATCGAGCGGAATAATTTGTTACTGTTTGTTGTGGCTGCAAATTCCGATATCAAAAAAGAATATCACGCGCTTTTGCATGAACTGGAAGCGTATCGGGCCGATCTCCTCGATAAACCACGATTGCTTGCCATCAGCAAAATGGACCTCAAGGAGAATTATGAGCTGGAAGAAGATCCAGAATTGGACGACGACATTGAAACGGTTTTGATTTCTTCTGCCACAGGCCATAATATGGAGTTCCTGAAAGAGAAAATTTGGGAGAAACTACAGCGAATTGAAAACGAACAATCATCATAGATCATTACTCGCACTGCTTCAAATTCCTGACTTTGGGGTGCGAAGGATCAAAATTTTACTGGACAGAACCGGGGTTGATGATGCTTCCGATCTGTTTGATATGAAACTGCCCGACCTTCTCCGAATTGATGGATTTGGAGGACAAATGGCCAAAAGTTTTGTTCAGTTTGATGATTGGGATAAGGTTGATTCCATTCTTGAGGAAACCGGGAAGAAAGGGGCTGACCTGATTTCAATTGATGATGAATATTATCCGCCGCTGCTCAAACATACTTATGATCCGCCGATTCTTCTGTGGGTGAAGGGAAATAAAGAAGCACTGCTCGCAGACGGGTTGGCGATGGTAGGAACCAGGCGGCCGGGCAAATATGGTTTAAAACAGGCCGAAATGTGGGCTCAAAAATTGACGGCTGCCGGACTCTGTGTTAATAGTGGTCTCGCTTACGGAATTGATGCCGCATCACACCGGGCAACTCTGGAATCCGGCGGGAAGACGGTTGCGGTTTTGGGGTCGGGAATTGATGTGATTTATCCCTCCAGGAATAGCAAACTTGCAAACGATATAATTGAACAGGGCGGAGCTATAATTACAGAACAACCACCGGGCGCTGCACCGGATGCCGTTAATTTTCCCGGACGGAACCGGATTGTGAGTGGTATGAGCCATGGTGTACTTGTGGTGGAAAGCGCCATTAAAGGTGGCAGTATGATAACGGCGCGATACGGCCTGGATCAAAATCGGGAGGTTTTTGTAATTCCTCATCCGCTGGATTATCCCGGTGGAGAAGGGTGTAATTATTTGATTCGAACCGGACAGGGAAAGCTGGTTCAATCCATCGAAGACATTTTGGATGAAATTTCTGTACAAAGTGGTTCTGACTCACAACAAGTTCAGAACATCAAAAAGAAATGGGAAAACCTCGAATTGGATGAGATGTCCCGGGAAATTTGTGAATTATTAACCGATGATGAGTTACATATTGACCAGATCAGCGAACAAATTGAAAAACCTACCTATACGCTACTTCCCGCACTTCTCGATCTTGAGATGAAAGGAGCCATCAAACAGAAAGCCGGAAAGTATTTTGAGCTGTGCTAAAAAATTCTTTCAAAAGAGAAATGATTATCGAAATCCACTCAAGAGTCATAGAGTTGTTATATTACACCCGCTGAAAAAGCATATTAAAGATTATTGTAAGTTGTTAACATGATTCGCGTACAAAACGTAATACTTTCGGAAGATATCGCTACAGCAAAATTCGCCTGTAATTTAAGCCGGTGTAAAGGAGCATGCTGTGTAATTGGAGATGCCGGCGCCCCTGTCAGTAAAAATGAAGTTCCTGTTCTTCACAAAGCATTCCGGGAATTGAAGGATGAACTGGATCCTGAAGCCGTGGAAGTCGCTGAGCGCGACGGGGTGGTTCTTGGAGATTCAAAAAGCGGTTATGAAATTTCATGTATTGATTCCGGCGAGTGCATTTTTGTGCAAAAAGGCCAAAACGGAGTGGCCACTTGTGCCATCCAAAGTGCTTATTACGAAGGACGATTTAGCTGGGAGAAACCGATCAGTTGTCATCTCTATCCCATTCGGTTAAAACAGATTGGAGAATTTGAATATGCGAATTTTGAATATATTCCTGAACTGTGCTCAGCCGCTTGCCAAAGAGGAGAAAGCGAAGGAATTTACCTGGCAGAATTTCTCGAAGGTTCGCTGACCCGGCGATATGGTGAAGAGTGGTACCGGGAATTTCTTGATGTTTGCAGAAAAGAACGTGAGCAAAAAACAAAAGCTCAACTATAAGATTTATACAGCGTACAATCGAAAAAAGGACGAACTACGATAACGTGATTCAGTGTTAAAAACAGGTCAAAACATATCGCAAAAGCAGTCGCTGCAACAGAAGCTTTCACCGCAGCAGATACAATTTGTAAAGCTGCTGCAGCTTCCAACAATTGGCCTTGAGCAACGGGTAAAACAGGAGATTGAAATGAATCCTGTGCTGGAGGAGGGAGATCCGCTTGCGCCTGAAGAAACCATCAGCGAAAATGAAATTGAATGGGAAGAGCCCGAGGCAAAGGAGGAGAGTGGCGATCCCGATCCTGTAGATCAGAATGAAGATATAGATTGGGATTCATTTCTTCATAATACGGAATATGACGGGATGAACTACTCTTCGCCTTCCGGTGGAGGAGGCGCGATTGACGAGGATTGGAAGGATCTTCCAAATCCCTATCACGAAACCCTTCTTGAGGAGCTCGAGCAGCAGGTAAGCCTTTTGGATTTAGACGATGAAGAAATGCTCATTGCAGATCAGATCCTGGGCTCGTTGGATGAAGATGGGTATTTCAGACGAGAAATTGATGCTGTGGTCGATAACATCGCTTTTAATCATGGTCGTCTTGTAAATAAAGAAAAGGTTGAAAAAGTTCGAAAACAGATCCAGAAACTGGAACCGGTAGGCATTGCCTCACGGGATTTGAGGGATTGCCTTTTATGCCAAATACGTCATTCAGATGCAGATGATGAAATCCGCGAGCTTGCCATAAAACTGTTAGAAAATGAATGGGAAGCTTTTGAGAAAAAACATTTCGAGAAATTAAAATCTCGTCTCAATGTAGGTAACGAAGAACTAAAAGAGGTTTTTGATCTGATTAAGGGTATGAATCCCCGGCCGGGTGGCGTTTCCAATCCCGATACGGACAATCAACAGTATATTGAACCTGATTTTGAAGTGTATTATGAACCTTCGGAAGAGGAAGGTAAACAAGATGAGGGTGAGTTTGTCATTCGTTTGAGCCAGCGGAATATTCCGCCGCTGAGAATTTCCCCGGATTATAAAATGATGTGGGAAAATCTCAAGAAGAAAAAAGGAAAGCCAAAGAAGGGTGAAGATTCCGAAGCGCGCAAGTTTATCAAAGACAAGGTAGAGTCCGCGCAATGGTTTATTGATTCTATCAAACAGAGGCACAATACGTTGATGAAAACGATGCGAACCATTGTAGCTCTTCAGGAAGATTTTTTTAAACATGGTGAAGGCTTGAAACCGATGATACTGAAGGATGTGGCCGAACGTATCAATATGGATATTTCAACGGTTTCGCGAGTGGTGAATGGAAAATACGTGCAGACCAATTTTGGGGTTTACGAGCTCAAATACTTCTTCAGTGAAGGACTTGAAACAGAGAGCGGCGAGGATGTATCGAGCCGTGAGGTGAAAAATATTTTGGCAGATGTCATCCAAAATGAAAACAAAAAGAAACCGTATAGCGACCAGGCTCTCACCGAAATCCTCAAAGAAAAAGGATACAAAGTGGCGCGACGTACGGTTAGTAAATACCGGGAGAATCTTCAAATTCCGGTGGCCCGCCTAAGAAAACAGATTATTTAAGGCAAAAGGAAAGCCATTTCCAGGGGCTCATAAATATATGGGATCCAAAAAATAAGGGCGATGCCGATCACATTCAAAAGGGTGTGAATCCCAACCGTTAGAAAGAGGAAGAACGCTCTGTATTTTTCCAGGAATTTAGCACTGTCTATTGCGGCGATAGTAAAACTTGAAAACCACACCAAGAAATAAGCTGCAGCGGCTACAATCAACCAACCGTGTGCATCGCTTAATTGTACAAAATAAACCACAAAAGTGACGAGCACCAGGTTTACATGCAACGGCCAGCTGTAAAGGTTAATGGTTTGATTTAGCTGATGAAGGTTTTTATTCATCAAATGAAGCCAAACAATTGAGATGATATGGGAAAAGAAAGCGATCAACAGGCCGAGTACAAAAAGACAGAGCTTTTCAAAACCCGGATAAAATACCGCCGGAAAATGTGTTGAGAGTGAATGCAGTCCGGTCTGACTGATAAACGCATCTCCCAAAAGAAGGAAGAAAAAACCGGTTAAAAGGATGTGTTGAAACAGCACGATCATTCCGGTTGTAGAACTTCGAATCCGTTTTCTTCGAATATCATGTACAAAAAACGAGTGGTTAAGAAAGTACCTGGGGAGAGTTGCCATGTACATTGGTTGGTACTTGTAGTGAAAAATAAAACTCGCCCAAATAACAAGAAGAAAAATAATCGGCCAGTTTATAGCCGGGGTTTCCTGTTCATCTGCAGGCATGGGAAATGTAACTGAATTGCCGCGGAGGTATTGAGTTACGATTTCTGAAAGAACCGGTTGAGCTTCTATTCGTGAAAAAAACCAATCTGCCGGAATGATGATAATACTCTCCGGATGCGATCGGCTCTGGTTTAAAACCGATTCAAGCAGATGCAAAGATTCTGATACATTGGCGGAAGGTTCAAACAACAAAACCGATTGCCGGGAAGTGGTTACTGAATCCGGATCCATTGAGGAAAATAGTCGGCCCGATATAAAATCGATCTCCCCACTGGTAAATTCAGGATTTAGAAAGGCAGATTGATAGAAGAACGGCTCCCCAATGGAATTGGATAACTGTGAGGTTATATTCTGAGCTGCCAATGGGAAACCGTCGTTATAATCCGCCGGATAATCAAAAAGTTTAACTGCTGCAATGTTGTCACGCAACTCTCCGGGTACGGCGTTATAGCCCATCAGAATTGAGTTCATGACAGACTCCTGATTTTCATTTAATTCATAAACAGTTCGGAATGGTTCGGCTGAATCAATCAACAAGTAGAAATCATCCAGAACCGATTCATTAAATGGGGAAGGAAAAGACACTTCCAGCATGTCAATTCCAATCTGTCGCGCCACTCTTAAATCTTCTGCAGATACTGATTCACTATTCGAATCACTTATTGTTAAAGCAATTCTGTTTGTGGGACCATTTTGAAGAAAAACCGTATCAGCAGAAGCCAAATACGGAATTGTGATCATCCAAAGAAGCAGGAATAAAGTCTGAAATCGTAAAATGGCCGTATTATTTTTTGATATCCTCAGCGTCTTCTATCGGTAGTTTTCGGGTCTCTTTGAAAGTTGACAGAACAATATTGGAACGCGTGCGTGTTACTCCTTCCCAGGTTTGAATGAGCGACAAAAACTTCTCGAGAGACTCGGTATTTTTTGTTCGAACTTTGAGAATGTGAGAACCGTCTCCGGTGATGGAATGACATTCCATTACTTCCGGATGATGAGTTACATGATCTACAAATTCGGAGTAACGTTCAGAACCGTCTACCTCAACAAAAATAAAAGCCGTTATATCGAAATGAAATTTCTTGGCATCAAGAATGGCGTTGTAGTTTACTATGAGCCCTTTTTCTTCAAGTTTTCTCATTCTCTCTGAAACTGAAGGCACTGATAAATGTACGATTTCAGCGATAGTATTTCGTTGCGCTCTGCCGTTTTCCTGCAGATGATTTAGTATTTTTATGTCTGTTTCGTCTAAGTGGTGTGTCATATATTAAGCACTTAATAATTCTAATTGATTTTAAAGTTAGCCTTAATTTGTTAGGATAACAATCTCATTTAAGCTGTTTTTTATAAATAGTTAAAAAAAATTGGGATAGCGTTTTAAAAAATTTCAAACAGGGATTTACTCATTGTATCTTTAGTAAAAATAAGAATCAAAAAAGTGAAAGTTAACTTATGCTTGACGTTACATTTATCCGGGAAAACACTGATCTGGTAAAGACAGGAATGAAGAACAAGGGAGAGCCGGATACATCAATTGTTGATCGGGTGTTGCAGAAAGATGAAGAATGGCGAAGTGTGGTTACCGAGGTTGATAACCTGAGAGCAGAAAGTAATCAAAAAGCCAAAAAAATTGGCGAGCTGATGGGACAGGGTAAAAAAGAAGAAGCCCAAAAACTCATCAAAGAAACCGGTGATAATAAAGCAGAGATAAAAGAGCTTGAAGAAAGGCTTTCCGTGCTGCAAAAAGAACGGGATGACCTGCTTTACCAAATACCCAATGTTCCGGATGCCTCTGTGCCGGTAGGCCATTCTGAAGAGGATAACGAAGTTTTTCTTACATGGGGTGAACAGTCCGGCGATGACTGGAAACTCCCTCATTGGGATATTGCTGAAAAAAAAGGCTGGATTGATTTTGAGCGGGGTTCAAAAGTAACGGGAGCCGGATTTCCTTTTTATGTAGGATCAATGGCCAGACTTCAGCGTGCTTTGATTAATTTCTTTCTGAATGAAGCCTCAGAACATGGATATACCGAATTACAGGCTCCTTATTTTGTGAATGAAGATTCAGCCCGGGGTACCGGCCAAATTCCCGATAAAGAAGATATGATGTACACTATTCCGCGGGATGGTTTTTTTGCCATTCCCACGGCAGAAGTTCCGGTCACCAATTTTCATCGCGACGAAATATTTTCTCAGGATGATCTTCCCGTTTATTACACCGCGTATACGCCTTGTTGGAGAAGAGAAGCCGGAAGCTACGGGAAGGATGTTCGGGGGCTGAACCGCCTGCACCAATTCGATAAGGTGGAGTTGGTAAAAATTGTTCATCCTGATACGTCAGATGACGAACTGGAATCTTTACGCGAGTATGCCGAATCTCTCCTCAAAAAACTGAAATTACCCTACAGAACTCTGTTGATGTGTACCGGAGATATGGGGTTCACTCAAACCAAAAAGTACGATCTTGAGGTTTGGAGTCCCGGACAAAAACGGTGGTTAGAAGTCAGTTCATGCTCCAATTTTGGTTCTTTCCAGGCACGGCGAATGCAACTCCGGTTTAAGAATGAGAAGGGAAAAACAGAAATGCTTCACACATTAAACGGATCGGGTTTGGCACTGCCAAGAATTGTGGCTTCCATTCTGGAAACGTATCAAACAGAAGAGGGCGATGTTCTTATTCCTGAGGTATTGAAACCCTTTATGGGAGTGGATCAAATCTAAAAGACGTTCCGTTCAGTTTATGAAATTGGCGCTTTTTTAAAAGCAGACCTGATCAGCTTGAATAAAAAGTAAATTCCAAAACCTGCAAGGATTAATACGAAAATAGATCCCCAGAAAATATAGATGGCATAGGGAATCAACAGAAGAAGCAGAGCACCCAGAAAATACCGGAAAGGATTAGAGTAGAAAAGATAGGCGTTGCCACCTGATTTGAAAAGACGAACAATTCGATACCACATAGTAAATCCAAATTGGTTGAGATTTATTAACAGTCTACGACCAACTTCAGGAAAGGATTCGCTATGCCACGGCGTATAGTTCTTCTTCTTTAAAATTCAGCAACAATTCCAGGATTGGCTGCATCTCTTTTTCCTGCATGATTTGTCCGCGAAGCTGACGGCTGTTCCGGATTCCTTTCAGGTACTGTCCATAATGTTTTTTCATGATAATTACGCCATACTGCTCTCCGTGATGAGCCACAGAAAATCGTAAATGCTCGGCGCACATCGCAAGCCGTTGTTTAACAGTTGGATCGGGAAGGAGTTCACCCGTTTCCAGGTAGTGGCGGGTCTGTTCGAAAATCCACGGATTGCCAATAGCACCGCGACCGATCATGACCCCGTCAACACCGGTTTCATCAAACATTTTTTTGGCGAGTTGAGGTGAAGTAACATCCCCGTTGCCGATGATAGGAATTTCAAGCCCGGGAGTATTTTTTAATTCCTTAAGATATTCCCATTGGGCATCGCCTTTATATTTCTGGCACCGGGTTCGGGCATGAACGGTGAGAGCCTTCACACCCAATTTTTGGAGCATCAAGGCGACTTCCCGGATTCGGATCGAACGATCATCCCAGCCAAGGCGGGTTTTTACCGTGACAGGAAAATCTCCGGCGGCATCCACAACTTTTCCCGCCATTCGCTCCATCATGTCCAAGTCTTTAAGACAAGCTGAACCGGCACCTTTTTTTACAATCTTATAAACCGGGCATCCAAAATTGATATCAACTAAATCGGGATTATTAGAGATGGCTACTTTTGTGGCTCCCTCCATGGCTTCTTCACGTCCGCCAAAAATCTGGACTCCAAATGGCCGTTCGGATTCCTCGAAATGCATTTTGTGCATGGCAATATCAGAATCCCTTATAATAGCTTCGGAGCTGATAAATTCCGTATATACAATAGATGCTCCCCGCTTCCTGCAAATCTGGCGAAAAGGAGAGTCGGTTACATCCTCCATTGGGGCCAACAAAAGTGGCTTATTACCTAAATTTATTTGATCGATTTTCATAAAGTGTTTTACTTAAAGCACAAAAAATAAGAGTTTTTTCTGTCGACTGCTAAATCCGCTATTTTTAAAAAAATCAAAGCGCTTCCATTTACGGATAAAAGACTCCGTGAATAGCCAATTGTCGAATTAACGTGTATATTATAACTGTTAAACGAAATTTTAATCAATACAACAGGAGCAAAACATAATGACACTTGAAAAATCAAGTATTGAAGAATTATTGGGGAACGATGCTGACTCCTTACTAAGTCATGTATGTAAAACCATACCAAAAGAAAAACTTCATATTCCATCACCAACTTATGTTGATGATGTTTGGTACCACTCAGACAGAAGTAATCGTGTACTGCAAAATCTGCAGAGAATTATCAATCACGGGAGACTTGCAGGTTCAGGTTATTTATCAATCCTTCCTGTAGATCAAGGTATTGAACACAGTGCTGGTGCGTCATTCGCCAAAAATCCGGCTTACTTCGATCCGGAAAACATTGTTAAATTAGCAATCGAAGGTGGATGTAACGCAGTTGCTTCAACATTTGGTGTTCTGGGTTCTGTATCCAGAAAGTATGCCCACAAAATTCCTTTCCTTGTAAAAATTAATCACAATGAGCTTTTAACATATCCAAACAAATATGATCAGATCATGTTTGGTTCTATTGATAAAGCTTACGATATGGGTGCTGCAGCTGTTGGTGCAACCATTTATTTTGGTTCTGATGAATCATCACGACAGATTGTAGAAGTTGCCCAGGCATTTGAATATGCTCACGAGTTGGGAATGGCTACTGTACTTTGGTGCTACACCCGAAACTCTGCATTTAAAGTTGACGGAATCGATTATCATGCATCTGCCGACCTTACCGGCCAGGCAAACCATCTTGGTGTAACCATTGAAGCTGACATCGTGAAGCAAAAACTGCCTACTAACAACGGCGGTTATCTTGCTCTCAATTCCGGTGATTCTTCATACGGTAAACTCGATCAAAGAATCTACGATGAATTGACAACAGATCACCCGATTGACCTGACCCGATACCAGGTAGCTAATGGCTACATGGGCCGTGCAGGACTGATCAACTCAGGTGGTGCATCCGGTAAAGACGACTTCGCACAAGCTGTGAAAACAGCTGTTGTAAACAAACGTGCCGGTGGAATGGGGCTTATCAGTGGCCGTAAAGCATTCCAGCGACCAATGGATGAAGGCGTAAAACTTCTCAACTATATTCAGGACGTATACCTGAATGACGAGATAACCATTGCATAAAACTCTTTACGAATGCCGGACCGATAAAGTCCGGCATTTTTTTTATTCTCTACCTTGCCTTTCTGTATATTTCAGAGTTTGAATTTATAACTCAAGTGATTGTCAAAGCCGATTCAACATAGTTCCAGCGCTCAAAGTCGACCTCTGATCTCAATGAAGTACCTTGCGATATCTATCGCATTGAGTGTGATCAGTATGGGGGTCGTTATTTATCTTACGTATACACCCGGTGTACTTGAGCATTTGAAGCCCAAACGGCTGCCAGGGTTGGGGTTAGCCATCGTTGTAACATTATTAAAAGTTTATTTTACAGCCGCTAAAATTCGATACCTGGCAGATAAGGTAATTGGGAAGATGGCAGCAGTTCGCATTGCCCTTACCTGGGATTTCGCCTCCGCTGTTACTCCTTCAACCATTGGGGGAGCTCCCGTAGCCACTTATGCGATGACGCGAGAGGGGATTAAACTCGGCCAATCATCTGCAATTATGCTTTATAGTGTGCTTTTAGATCAGTTTTGGTACGCGATGGCCGTTCCGATTTTGTTGATTTCGAGTATGTATTTGCAGGTTCTACCTCCCGAAATCGGGCTGGTTGGAAATGTAACCATGATTTTAATCTACACGGGCCTTTTGCTATATGGCGCTTTGCTCGCCTATGGATTATTGATCAATCCGGCAGTAATTAAAAAGGTTATTGAAAAAATATTCAAGCTGCCATTTTTGAAAAAGTATGCCGATAAAGTGAATGCCGAGGCCGATAATCTGGAGAGCTATTCCCGTTTGCTTCGCAAAAAACCACTCACATTCGTTTTAAAAGCTTTTTATTTATCAACCATGACATGGCTTTGCAAGATTGCGCTCCCCGTGATTGTAGTACTGAGTTTGCTGCCGGGAGATGAAATTCTGTTAATTCTGCGAAGTTTAGCCATGAATCTCGCTTTTCTTGTTATTCCTACTCCCGGCGGTTCTGGTGGAGTAGAAGGACTCTTTGCAATTTTTTTGGGTCCATTGATTGACCGAAAGGCGTTCATCGGTTTGGCCGTATTTGCATGGCGGATTATAACCTACTATTCAAGTATTGGCCTCGGAATTTTTGCGATGCTTTGGTATGTGAATGATTCGGTCAATCAAAAACTGGCTGAAACGGATGAGACAAAACCAACCGAGATATAAAAGCTCTGATTGATTATTAATGTCAGGAAAGTCTGACAGGATTTTTAAGATATGGCTAAAGAGAAAATTCGTTTTGAGTGCAGTAATTGCGAGCATGTTTCGCCCAAATGGTTAGGCGTTTGTCCGGTATGCGGCGAGTGGAATACATTTACCGAAAAGCGGGAGAAAAAGAAAAGCTCAAAAAAGCATAAGGTTGAGATTTCTGAGTCAACATCTTCTGAAGCAGTTCGGTTATCAGAGATTGGAACGGAGCACCAGGAGAGAATATCTGCGAACCTTGAAGAATTCGACAGAGTTTTGGGAGGAGGATTTGTTGAAGGCTCCTTTATTCTTCTTGGTGGCGACCCCGGAATTGGCAAAAGCACATTAATGCTTCAGACAGCCAAAAATAGTGAAAATTTAAAGATCTTATATATCGCAGGAGAGGAGTCCGGCGCGCAGATCAAGCAAAGGGCCCAGCGTATTGGTTTAAGTGGGGAGAATCTTTACATCAGTTCCGACACAGATGTGCAATCCGTAATTCATACGGCACGCAAACTGAAGCCAGACTTGTTAGTGATTGATTCGATTCAAACCCTTTTTAGTGATGAACTGACAAGTCTTCCCGGAAGCATCCGGCAAATACGTGAGTGTTCGGCGCTGCTTCAACAGATTGCTAAAAAAGAAAATATCACAACTCTGATGATCGGCCACGTAACGAAAGACGGAGATATCGCCGGGCCGAGAATTTTAGAACACATGGTGGATACCGTTCTCCACTTTGAAGGAGATAAAAATCATTTATACCGTCTTTTGCGTTGCGTAAAAAATCGATTTGGCCCGGCGCAGGAAGTGGGTGTTTTTGAGATGAAGGAGGGAGGACTTGAGGAGGTTACCAATCCTTCAGAGCTGTTCTTGTCTGATTCAGATCTGGAAGTGAGTGGAAATTCAATCGCCTGTGTGATGGAGGGGACAAGGCCTATCCTGGTAGAAATTCAGGCATTGGTTTCGTCAAGCAATTATGGAACGCCCCAGAGAACGGCCAGCGGATTCGATCAGCGGCGTTTGTCACTTTTGCTGGCAGTGCTTGAAAAAAGAGCAGGACTCTATTTTGGCGATCAGGACGTTTACCTGAATGTTGCCGGTGGTTTGAAAATAACGGACCCTGCGGCTGATCTTGCTGTAGTTTCTGCGCTTGCATCAAGCCTGAACAATGAAATTGTAGACAGGAAAAAAGTATTTATCGGCGAGGTCGGGCTGGGGGGAGAAATCAGGAATGTGTCTTACCTGGAGCAGCGAATCAGAGAGGCGGGAAAAATGGGAATTCAGAAGGTGGTAATGCCAAAGAGCGGAACCGCGGTACAGGCTAAAACTGAATTAAAATCCGCGGCTACGATCTCGGAACTGATGTAGAGAAATTCTTAGTAGTTATCTCTCTGACGACGTCGTTCTTCACGAACACTTTTCTTCAGAGCTTCTCTTCGCTCTTCAGACGGCTTGGTATATTGTTGCCGTTCTTTGTATTCATTCAAAATTCGTGAACGAGTAACCATTTTCTTGAAGCGGTTAATCGCGCGATCAATGCTTTCGTTATCTTTTACGTTAACTCCGATCATATCTTAAGTTTGGTTTTTAAAAAGTTGACAGACACCTAATATAAAAATACTTTTCAGAAAAAGATAGTTCCGTTGGTAAAAAATCTTCAGGGTAAACAAATAATTTTGCATTCTTTCTCTGATATTTTTCACATAAAATTTGTCAATTATTCTTTTATCATTGGCACATCAAAAAACAGAAAAGTCTAAAACTTGTTATTGTTGGAATGGAGTTTGTAAATACGTTTAGAGAGATGCTGACAAATCCCGAGCATGTAGTAGATAGTTTTGTCCTTGAGGAGAATAGCAATTTTCAGCATCCATTTGCTTATGGGCTGGTAGGAGTGATTATTATTGTAGCTCTTTATTCTCTTGTTCTTGGATACAGAACCCCGATTTTGGCAGATATGGTAAGCAAAGAAATTGATCAGTATCAGCAGCTTACATATTGGATTCAATATGCCAACTTGAAAGTCTCAACTATTTTACTGCCTCTTTCAATGTTTTTCCTTTTAACTCCGGCGTTATCAATATCCGGCCTCTTTTTCTTTCGGGATAATATTGATGGATTCTATTATAACCTGATTTTAAGTACTTATGCCATAGGAACGGCAATTTTGTCATTGCTGATATTGGTGCCCATTTGGTTCATTATTCCTTCCACTTTATTCAGTTCTATAATCACTACATATTTACCGTTGATACTGGTGGGAATTGTTGTTCTCAGAATTTATGAGAGATATCTTTTTATGGAAGGAATCCGGAGCTGGATACAGGTTTTATCCACTTATGTTCTCGGAAGTGCGATTTTCCTGATGCTTGAAAGTCTCTCAGCCTCCGTAATCGGTTATTTTATTTTTGCTGTAAACCGATTTTTGGATATCTGGGGACAGGTATAAATGTTACTCTCAAGAGGAAAAAGGACCGTTTCTGAATGTTCAAATTCTGAAACATGTGATCATTCCCGAAGCAAATGAATGCTCACCCCAAAACCAATTTCAAAACCCGAGGCTGAATAGAAAAACGACCAATCCCGTTCTCTCAATTCGTTCATGGGAAAATCAAATACCGGGCTGTCAACCTCTTCTACTTCAGTCACAACTGTCTTTTCTCCATTGATGATTCGATAACTCATTTGTACAAAAAAAGAGGCTAATGGTGTTCCCAGCCACTCCCATTCGATAAAGGGTTTAAATTCGTTGCCCAATCCCTGGAAACGGACATCCCCAACCTGAGGACCAATAATTCCCACATCTTCGAGCAATACATCCTCCAGCTCAATTTTACTCAATGAAAGTCCCGCTTTGAAATCATGAGCTTTCCATTCGCCAATCAGAAAAGCCAGGCTAGCGCCGTATGATAATCGAGCTGTCTTTCCGTAACGGGCATATGCGTGGACCCCAAACTCTAAAGGAGCCATGTCATAGTCAGAGACCATCAATCGAACTCCAAGAGGCCGGACGTGACTATCTGTGGCTTCCTGAACCGTAAATTTGGGCATATAACCAGCGTGCACCCCTAATTTTGAATAGATTTTCTGTGCTTCGGCGGTTTTAAATAGACATGAAAAACAGATAAAGATTCCGAATAGATATTTCATAAAGATTTTTCTTCATATAACGACTCTCTTTTTTTAAGATCAGATTATTTTTCAAACCCTTCAAATATTCTCCTGAACTTACTTCAAAAACCGGGGGTTGATCACAAATTCATCAGGAATACGTTGCTTATTGACACCAATTCCGAATAAGGCATAATCATATTTGGCAGGATCTGAAGGATCAAGCAACCGGGCAAATTCTGTTAGTTCCATGGCTGCTTTCCAATCATTGGTTTTTCGGGTTAGAAGTCCCAGGACACGGGCCTGGCGTGCCGAGTGAACATCAAGCGGAATAACGAGTTCGGAGGGTGGCATAAAATTCATAATTCCAATATCCACAGAACTGTTCCGGCGAATCATCCATCGCAAATACATATATAAACGTTTTGCAGCGCTGTTCTTTTCCGGATTGGAAATATGTTTCCGGGTACGGTGAGGAATGTTGGGGTGTAAATCAAAAAAACGGTGATGAAAAACCGCCATGAGCTCACGTCCGGTTTCCTGAGATATTTGGTAGCAGGATTTCCAGAAAGCTTCAAACGAGCCGTAGGAATGCAAAATTTCCTGCAGGCATTTGGTGAGCCAGTGAACATCAACCGGTTTAAAAGTGCGGTGCTTAAACCCATCAAAAACAGATTGGGAGCGATAGTCATACTTTCGGATAAAATCGGCAGGGCGATAATCCATCCGTTCCAGTAAATCCAGCACTTTCGCCAGCACAATATCTCGCCGGCCCCATGCCATAATTGCCGCAAAAAAACCAGCCAGCTCTTGGTCATCTTTATGCTCAAATGCATGAACAAAAGAAACAGGATCATTGTGAATATAGTCCGGCGTTTCAAGGTTCTGCACACACAAGTCCAGGTAGGGTTTCAGGCGACGAAGCTGTGCAGGACTACAAGGTTTTATAATGGTCACAGATTTAGTTCTTTTTGTAAAAACTCCTTACTCCTGAGTTTATTGGTAAGGTCTCGGTTTGCTTTTGGAAAAGGATATTCACCCAAAGTATCGATTGGCACCCACTTTATTTTTTGACTGGTTTTGGGTGACGGCGTACCATCTGTGATCTGACAGATAAAAGAATGTAACGTAATTTTAAAATGAGAATAGGCATGCTTCAACCGCATAAACGGTTCAATAATTTTTACTTCCACTCCAAGCTCTTCCCGTAATTCGCGGTGTACAGTATCTTGGATATTTTCATCGTTTTCCTGCTTTCCGCCGGGAAATTCCCAGAGTCCGCCCAGCATTGCATCTTCTTTTCGATGAGCGATTAAAACTTCCTGATTTTCCCGGATGATAATTCCAATACCAATTTGATGATGCGGTACTTTTTTTGCCGGTGATTTGTATGGGATTACATCCGTTTGAGCACTATTTGCCGCTACACAATCTGAAGAAACAGGACAGGTTAGACAATCCGGACTCTGAGGAGTGCAAACCGTTGCTCCCAATTCCATCACGGCCTGGTTGAAATCGCCGGGTACATCCTCCGGAACTAAATCATCAGCCAACTCTTGGATTCTATTTTTAGTGGCTGATTTTCGGATATCATCCTGAATTCCATAATAACGGGATAAAACGCGAATCACATTTCCATCAACAACGGCATGCTTTTTTTGGAAAGCGATACTTAGAATGGCAGATGCCGAGTACGGTCCAATTCCTTTTAGTGAAGTGATCTCTTTCCAGGTGGAAGGTAATTGACCATCAAAATTTTCCACAACCATTTTTGAGGCGTGGTGAAGATTCCGCCCACGGCTGTAATACCCTAAACCTTCCCAGCATTTTAAAACCGATTGTTGATCAGCATCGGCCAGATCATAAATGGTGGGAAATCGCTCAAGAAATCGTTCGTAATAGGGAATGACCGTATCAACCCGGGTTTGTTGAAGCATGATCTCCGAAATCCAGATTTTATAGGGATCGTCAGTCGCCCGCCAGGGGAGATCGCGCTTATGATGATAATACCATTCTAAAATTTTATCCGGAAAATCGCTCACTGTTCAAACAGATCTTCTTCACCTGATTGAGCGGAGAGTTCCACAACATTAATAGTATAATCCTGGGAAGCAGCAGCTCCGTATTGATCGGTCGCAATTACGCGGAATGAATGTTCTCCGACCTCTCTTTCCGAGGGTTCCCAGGTAAATCTTCCGGTTTGTTCGTTGATGTGAGCGCCGTTCGGCATGTCCACTCCAAGGTATCGGTTAAGGGATTGATCCATTCCGTCCGGGTCAATGGCGCTAATCTGAAGTTCAAACATTTCGCCAACCGGTATAGAAATTGGGCGGGTAGGAGTAAATCGTGGAGGTGAATTAAATGGCCTTAAGTTGATAATAAATTGAGTACTGTCCGATCGCCCGTCAGCCAGCGAGGCGGTAATCGTTACGTTGTGTCGGCCGGATTGGGTAGCCGTGGGCTGCCAGTAAAATGTGTTGCCGCGAATTTGGGCATTATCAAACGAAGCGCTGTAACTCAAGGAGACATCATTTAAGTTTACCTCCGATTCAAATTCTATAGGCAGAAGTAATGGCCGGGGATAGGGAAGAACCACATTATTGATTTCGCTGAGTTGAAAAGATCCGGATGTGGATGTGCCAGCATTTGAGGGTTGCCGCTGCGAGGTTTGTTCCACAATAGGTACCACTTTGTTGTACTCAGTAATCCAAAATGTGTCTTCAGATATTGTGAAATAATTTCCTGAACGCTCTCCCGATTTCCAGCGGTTGAAATTCCCGGCCGAATCCTCCATCCAGAGATCGGCATTTTCTGTACGAACAATCGTTCTGTCTTTCCATGTTGAAATTTTATCAACAGAATTAAGAACATCGGCAATCTGTTGCGTATCACCGTCTGAATTGATCAGATAAATATTTCCATCGCTATCTGATCCCATTAATTCGCCTTCAATCAAAAATAATTTATTCAGGTTGTGTCCGACTTCAACTTCTTCACTCAGGTTCACCCTTCCTTCGCGAACAGTATAAATGTTGAGAATTCCTCCCGCTTGTAGTACAAATAGAGTTTGTCCTCCATCCGTTGCAAGGTCCAGCGTGTTGTTTTCATGAATGGTTTCGAAGCCAGCATCTACACTTTCCGGTGTTTCCAGGCTAATGCGTCCAAATCCGGAGTTGCCAAGTGCAATGAAAAGATCATTGCCAATGCGTTTGGCCGAGTGCGGAACATCCGGCAATACTGTGGATGAATAAACGCCCAGTACAGAGGTCGGTTCAATAACCGTAAGCCTTCGGGCATCTCCGTAGAGATAGGCAAAACGGATATCACTTTCGAGCGTGTGGCCACGTTGTTGCATGCCGGTTGAAGAGTAAAGCCATTGGAGGGAATCACTCAGAGCACGAAAAACAACGAGCCCTTCACTTTCTGATAGAACATAAAGGTGGGTTGCCGAACTTTGCAGGTTCGTAATGTTGGGAACTTCAATTTGCCGGCCGAGATCTTTAACAAGTTGAGCGTGTAAAATTCCAACAGGGAGAAATAAAAGTGTGGTAAAAAGTAAAAATGTTTTCAGACGTCTGTTCATAACCAATTATGTTTTTTATACCATCGCAATGTTCTTGAGATGCCTTCTTCAAGGGTATACCGGGGTTGGTAGTGTAACTCTTTTTTTGCTTTTTGATGATTACACACCCATTCGAGAATCATTTCATTCGCTTTATCCCTGTTAACAACGGGATATGAACCAAAAAATGTTGCTGTTGTTTCTACAATTCCGGCTATTTTTTTTACCCAATCCGGTTTGATGTGTAACGGGATTGTTTTCTTTCCCAAAACTGTCTGTACAATTTCGTTAATGCGATTCCAGTTTGTGACCTCATCCCCCGAAACAAAATAGGTGTGAACCCCTTTCTCTTTCTGAGAGATTGATTTGTGAATTGCCTGGATCAGGTCTTGTACGTAAATAATCGAAAGTTCAGGTTTTTCACCGTCACCAACCATTGGCGCCACACCTTTGCTCATCATTTTAAAAAGAGTGTAAATCTGGTCTTCCCGCGGGCCATAGACCGCCGGCGGCCGCAAAATAGTTACCGATAAATCGGGATTAGCCACTTTGTGAATCATCTCTTCCATCTTTTTCTTGGACCGCCCATACATGCTGATGGGCTTCATGGGATCTTCTTCAGCAAGTGGTTTTCCTTTACTGGGACCTGCTGCGGCAAGAGATGAAAGAATCACCATTTTTTTAACGCCCGATCGATTGGCCAGTCGTACCAGGTGTTCGGTTGCCTCTACGTTTGCAAAATCGAACTCTTTCTGGGTTGGAGCTTTTACTACTCCGGCAAGATGCACAATCGTATCAACATCATGTAAAGCCTCTTCTATGGTTCGAATGGAATGGAGGTCGCCGTCTATTTTTTGGTACGATTTGCCCTCCAGCCATTTTTCCCTATTCCGAACAAGGCACTTGATCTTGTCGGTTTTATCATCATCGATTAAAGAATCGACAAGGTGGCTGCCAATAAAACCGGTTCCTCCGGTAACAAATACATTCATTTAATTTGTATATTCACATGCTTTCATTTGAATATGGCTGATCATCAGCCTAAGATACAAATATGGCCATTGCATTTGAAACAATATGACGGAATGAGGGTAGCAATTTTTACCGGCAACTATAATCACATTCGTGATGGCGTCTCCCTCACACTAAACCGATTGGTAGATTACCTTCAACAAAATGGGGTTGAAGTACTGATTTTTGGGCCGACTATTCCGAAACCGGCTTTTAATCACATTGGTACTCTCATTGCAGTCCCTTCTGTTAAGATGCCCGGCAGACCCGAGTACAGATTTACAACCGGTTTTCCCCAAAAAGCGCAAAAAAAACTGGAAGCGTTTAACCCGGATTTAGTCCACCTTGCCACACCTGATATTCTGGGGATTAAGGCATTACGATGGGCAGAAAAAAAAGAGGTTCCGGTTGTTTCTTCCTATCACACCCATTTTTCGAGTTACCTGAAGTACTACAAGCTTTCCGTATTAGAGCCCACGTTGTGGAAATTTTTGGCTTGGTTTTATGGAAAGTGCAGGGAAGTGTATGTGCCCTCAAAATCTATGGCGGAAATTTTGGTCGAAAAAGATATTACGGCAGAATTAAAGTTATGGGAGAGAGGGATAAACAGCGAGCTTTTCAATCCCCAAAAAAGAGATATGCAATGGAGACGGGAACATGGTTTTGATGATGGCGATATTATAGTGACCTTTGTCTCCCGCCTTGTTTGGGAAAAAAACCTTCGCCTTTTCGCTGATGTTGTGAATCGGCTCAAAAAGAAGTATAAAAAAGTAAAGGCAATGGTTGTGGGCGATGGACCCGCCCAGGATGGGATGATGGAATTACTGCCAAAGGCCCTTTTTACCGGATTTTTAAAAGGAGAAGATCTTGCCAAAGCGTATGCATCCAGCGATATTTTCTTTTTTCCCTCAGATACTGAAACTTTTGGAAATGTAACCCTTGAAGCCATGGCCAGCGGATTGCCGGCTGTTGTAGCGAATGCTACGGGTAGTAAATCGTTGGTAGATCATGGAGAAAACGGATTTCGGGCACCCGTTGAAAGATCGGATAAATTTTTTACCTTAATCGAGAAATTGATTGTTGATCCGGAATTGCGCAAACGAATGGCAAATGCATCTCTGGAAAAATCAAAAAAATATAGTTGGGACTCGATAAACGGTAAGCTTTTAGGTTACTACAAAGAAGTTTTGGAGGCTGAGAAATAACACATTGCGCATACTCTATATTTCACATCTGCACCCCCCAAAAGGCAAACCCCTTAAAAGTGTTGGAGGAATGCAAAACGTTAGCATACAGTTGGTGGATGCCTTGCACCGTCGGGACGATGTGGAAGTGGATGCTATTATTATGCAAACATCCTGGAGATTTATCGGGGTTAAAGCTTTTTTCTTCTTAGTCAGCCTCCTTTGGAGAATTCCTTCAAAAATAAAGAAAACAAAACCTGATGTAGTCCTTTTTTCCTCAATGGTAACGGCCGGAGTTTTGCCGGCGATGTTTAAAAAACCAAATGTGCCCTTTGTTACAATTAATCACGGGCAGGATGTGACGAAACCGGTGGCTTTGTATCAATGGTATGTGCCGTCGGTTTTTAAGAAACTGGACGGGGTTATTTCGGTTTCCTCAGCCACACGGGATGAATGTATTAAAAGAGGAATGGCACCAGCAAAAGGAGTAGCTCTGCCAAATGGGTTTGATATGAAAGTGGTAAAAAAGCTACCTGAACAAATTGAGGCACGGCAAATTATTGAAAAAGAATTTGGGATTGATCTGACCCATAAGAAACTTTTACTTTCAGTGGGCCGCCAGGTGAAGAGAAAGGGCCATGAATGGTTTATCCAGGAAGTATTTAATAAGGTTGAAACCGACGCTGTTTATTTGATTGTCGGAGATGGCCCTGAGCATGAGAATATTTTAAAAGCGAGAGAAAATTCTGATCAGAAAGAAAAAATTGTTATTGTTGGGAAGCAGCCTGGAAATATATTGCATGCATGTTACGCAGCTGCCGACCTTTTTGTGATGCCGAATATTCCTGTTGAAGGGGACATGGAAGGATTCGGAATTGTTTTGTTGGAAGCAAACCGGGCAAATGTACCTGCCATAGCATCCGATCTGGAAGGAATAAAAGATGTGATTGAGCAGGGTGTAAACGGGTACAGGATTCCGCATGGAGAAGCGGATCTTTTTGCTGAAAAAATTGATTATGTTCTAGTACATGAGCTTGATGATCTGTCTGAGAAGTCGAAGGAGTATGTCCAGAAAAATTATAGCTGGGATACGGTTGTCGATCGATATATCTCATTTCTGAAAAGTATTGTCAAAAGCGTTTCAAATTGAATCTCAAATTTGATTGAAGCGGAATACTCGGTATATTTACTTGTTTAAAATAAAAGCAACGATTTATAATGGGCGATATTAAAGCCGAAACCTCCCACAGAAGTGTATTTAAAAAGGCCTACGAGTTTACTACGGCTGAGGAAATAAAGGAAAGTGGACTTTATCCATATTTTAAACCTTTACAAGCCACAGACGGAACAACCGTAAACATCGAGGGAAGGGATGTGATCATGGCCGGGTCTAATAATTATCTCGGACTCACCAACGATCCCCGGACAATTGAAGCCGCCCAAAATGTAATTAAAGTATACGGAACAGGGTGTACGGGTTCCCGCTATTTGAATGGTACTCTTGACCTCCATCTGGAGCTTGAAGAGAAGCTGGCAAAGTTTATGCGGAAGGATTCCTGTGTGCTGTTTAGCACCGGTTATCAAACCAATGAAGGTTCCATTCAAACCGTTGCCGATCGAAACGATGTTATTTTTTCTGATAAAGATAATCACGCCTGTATTGTAGTTGGTACCCAGGTTTCAAATGCAAAAACAGTTCGATATCGCCATAACGATATAGATCACCTGCGATCTCTTCTTGAACGAGAAGATTCATCGGTTGGGAAAATTATTGTTACTGATGGCGTTTTCTCAATGTCTGGTACGCTCGCCAAAATCCCTGAGTTGGTAGAACTGGCTGAGGAATTTGATGCAGGTCTCTACATTGATGATGCCCACGCTATTGGTGTTGTGGGAGAGGGAGGACGAGGATCGGCTTCTGTTTTTGGACTCATGGACAAGGTGGATCTTATCAGTGGTACTTTTTCTAAATCTTTTGCATCTCTTGGAGGATTTCTCGTCGGCGACAGAGAAGTTATCGAATATGTTCGCCATAAATCACCGGCACATATTTTTAGTGCGAGTATGCCTCCTGCAAATGTGGCGACTGTTCTAAAATCACTAGAAATTCTGCAGGAAGAACCATGGAGACTCGAACGACTCGAAGAAATTTCCAACTATATGAGAAAGGAGTTGAAAGCTCTTGGTTTTAATGTTTGGACCAGCCAAACTCCAATTATTCCGGTTGTAATCGGAGATATGATTAGCTGCTTCGAATTCTGGAAAGACCTTTTTGAAGCCGGCGTATATGTGAATGCAGTTGTGCCACCTGCCGTGCCGCGTGGCCAGGCCCTTGTACGTACAAGCTATATGGCAACTCACACGGATGAACATCTGGATAAAATTTTAGCCGCTTTCAAAAAAGTTGGCATCAAGCACGGTATTATTGATGAAAATGGTCAGTCACTGATTGATATTAATTCCTAAGTGAAAGAAAGGCCCAATACCCACGAAATTTCTATTATCACGTCTGACGAGGACCGGAAAGAGTTTATCAAATTTCCGTATCGTCATTATTCTCACAATAAGTATTGGGTAGCTCCGCTTCTGATGGAGCAAAAGAAGCTCATCGACGAAAAGAAAAATCCTTTCTATAATAACGCGGAAATCGTTCTCTTTCTGGCAAAATTAAATGGCGAAATTGCCGGCCGGATTGCTGCAATCATCGATCACCGGTATAACGATTATCATAAGACAAAAACCGGTTTTTTTGGTTTCTTTGAATCCATTGATAATCAAAATACGGCGAACCTGCTTTTTAAAGTGGCCGAAGACTGGCTGCGAGACAAGGGAATGGAGAATATTCTCGGACCATCCAATCCGGGTATGATGGATGAGATCGGAATCTTGGTTGATGGTTTTGAAAAATATCCATCTATCCTGATGCCCTATCATAAACCGTATTATGATAAGCTGATAAAATCAACGGGATATGAAAAGGAGATGGATCTGTTAACGTTTCTGGTCACGCAAAGCAGCGTAGATCGGGAAAGAGCAGAGAGAGCGGTTCAGATTGTAAGAAAAAGGCTACCGGGCCTGAAGATTCGGAAAATCAATTTGCGCAAGATAAAAGATGAAGTTCACATCATTCGCGAAATATTTAACGAAGCCTGGAAGAATAACTGGGGATTTATTCCGCTTAGTGAAGAAGAATTCGACGCACTTGCTGCTGATTTGAAAACCATTGTTGATGACGATTTTGCCCACGTTGCCGAACTCGATGGAAAACCGGTTGGATTCTCCATTGCCCTGCCCGATTACAACCAGATTTTTAGGAAAATGAACGGACGCCTTTTGCCGTTTGGAATTTTTAAGCTTTTGTGGAACAAGCGTAAAATCAACAAAATAAGAACGGCATTAATGGGAGTTCTGCCGGAGCATCAGGGAAAAGGAATTGATGTTTTGATGCACAGGGAAGCGATACAGAATGGATTGAAGAAAGATTTCTATTCCTCTGAAGTCGGATGGATTTTAGAAAATAATATCCAAATGCTTCGTGTAGCAGAACGCATTGGCGGAACCGTAGATAAGCGATACAGAATGTACAGCAAGAAGCTGTAAGAAAAGATCTCATCACAGAAGCTTTTCATTTAGAATGATTTTGGTGTTGATTAAAACCGTAAAAACACCTCAAAATTGCTCTTCCTTTCTTCAAATTCTGGCTTAAAAATCCTACCTTAAAAGGAGAGAATTTAACAACCTAAATAGAGAAGATTTATGGCTGACTACCGCATTGAAAAAGACTCAATGGGCGAAATAAAAGTGCCCGCTGACGCATACTATGGCGCTCAAACTCAACGTGCTTTTGAAAATTTTCCGATCAGTAACATTCGTTTTAGCAGTGATTTTATTTCCGCTTTGGGGAGGATAAAGAAAGCTGCTGCTGTTGTAAACACGGATCTTGAATTGGTCGACGCAAATGTTTCCGATGCTATTCAAAAAGCATCTCAGGAAGTGATTGATAACAAATTTGATGACGATTTTGTGCTCGACATTTTTCAAACCGGATCGGGTACATCCACCAATATGAATGCGAATGAAATTATCGCAAAAAGGGCAAATGAACTGAAGTCCGGCACGGAAGTAAAAATCCACCCGAACGATCACGTGAATTACGGACAGAGCTCAAATGATGTCATTCCCACTGCTATTCGGGTTTCTGCTGTGCTTTCCGTCAAGAACAAGTTAATTCCTGCATTGAAAGTACTTCAGGAATCACTGCTTGAGAAAGGTGAAGAATTTAAAGATGTTGTAAAAACCGGGCGAACCCATTTAATGGATGCTATGCCGGTCACCATCCAGCAGGAATTCAGTGGCTATGCACGGCAGGTTGAGCTCGGAATTGAACGTTTGGAATCTGCCCTGGAACGAATCCAGGAGTTGCCACAAGGCGGAACGGCTGTAGGCACGGGAATCAACACTCACGCAGAATTTGGACAACGAATTGCAGCGGCTCTTTCGGAAGATACCGGGGTGAATTTTAAAGAGGCAAAAAATCACTTTGAAGCACAAGCAACGGTTGATGCTCCCGTTGAACTATCAGGCCAGTTGAAAACCATTGCTGTTGGTTTGATGAAAATAGGAAATGATTTTCGCTGGATGAACTCAGGCCCCAACAGTGGCCTCGGCGAACTGCAACTTAAAGCATTACAACCCGGATCATCCATCATGCCAGGAAAAGTAAATCCTGTAATTGAAGAATCACTTACCATGGTTTGTGCACAGGTCATCGGGAATGATGCCGCAGTTACAATTGGAGGCCAGGCAGGCAATTTTGAACTGAATGTGATGCTGCCGGTTGTGGCTCACAATCTCCTTCAATCGATAGAAATTCTTGCGAATGCTGCGAGAAATTTTGCTGAAAAATCTGTTCAGGGTGTAAAAGCCAATGAAGAACGAATCAAACAAATGGTTGGAAAAAACCCGGTGCTGGTAACCGCGTTGAATCCGATTATTGGATATGATAAAGCAGCAAAAATTGCCAAAACAGCCTTTGCTGAAGATCGGGCTGTAATGGAAGTTGCAAAAGAGATGACGGATCTTTCTGAGGAGGAACTTAAAAAAGCTCTTGACCCTATAAATATGACGAAAGGCGGTTTTAGCGAATAAACAGATAATAGTTGTAAGTACATGTAAAACATTTATTTAATAGATAAATAGCAGTACAAAAAATCTGTAATTTAGCGCAGGATGATTTTGTAATTTCTCATCAAGCTCTTATTATGTTTTAGCTTATCGTTAACAGTTAAACGCCCAGCATTTTTTAGATAAAAAAACGGAAACATGACGAATAAGGAAGCGACGGAAATAAAATACACGGCAGAACAGGTTCAGGAGATACTTAAGGATTATAAGTTGGCCCGAACCAGCCGTGAAATGTCGCTTCTGGGCAGGAAAGAAGTTTTAACCGGAAAGGCCAAATTCGGCATTTTTGGTGATGGGAAAGAACTTCCTCAAATCGTGATGGCGAAGTTTTTTAAAAATGGTGATTTCCGATCCGGTTACTATCGCGATCAAACGTTTATGATGGCGATTGGTGAGTTGACGATACAGGAATTTTTTGCCCAGCTTTACGCCAATCCTGATACGGAAGCCGATCCTCATTCGGCCGGCCGGCAAATGAATTCGCATTTTGCAACCCGACTTATCAGGGAAGATGGGACGTGGAAATCCCAGACGGACATGAAAAATACCTCGGCAGATCTTTCACCGACAGCGGGGCAAATGTCCCGGCTACTGGGCTTGGCCCAGGCTTCAAAAGTATATCGACATTGTGATGATCTGCAAGACTGGAATCAATTTTCAGTTCATGGAAATGAGGTGGCATGGGGAACAATAGGAGATGCAAGCACTTCTGAAGGTATTTTTTGGGAAACGATGAATGCGGCCGGAGTTTTACAGGTTCCGATGGTGATGTCTGTTTGGGATGATGGTTATGGAATTTCAGTCGCAAAGAAATATCAAACCACGAAAGAAAGCATTTCCAAAGCTCTGCGGGGATTTAAAAGAACTCAAAAAGAACCCGGTTTCGAAATTTTTACAGTCAAAGGTTGGGATTATGAAGAGTTGCTTGCTACGTATAACGAAGCTTCTGCCGTTGCACGTGAAGAACATGTTCCTGTTTTAATTCATGTTGAGGAAGTCACTCAACCCCAGGGACATTCTACATCCGGTTCTCATGAACGCTACAAAAGCGATAACCGGCTGGAATGGGAAGAGCAGCACTGCTGTGTAAGTAAGTTCAAAGAATGGATTATAAACGAGGAAATTGCCACCGGAGAAGAGCTCGAAGAACTCGATAAAGAGGCAAAAGATGAAGTTCAAAAAGCACAGAAGAAGGCATGGCAAGCTTTCCAGGAACCTATTTTAAATGAAAAAAATCAGGTTTTGGAACTGATTGATGAAGTGATTGAAATTCATCCTGATCTTGAAAAGCTAAAAGAGTATAAATCGAATCTCAACAGGAAGAGCAAACCGTTGAGACGCGATGTGCTTTCTATTGCCCGAAGGGTGATTTTGGAGTTGAGAGGGAAAAACAGCATCCCCAAAAATAAATTGGTGAGCTGGCTGGACGATCAGAAAGAATTAAACGCAGATAGATATCATTCTCATCTTTACAGCGAGACCAAATACTCTCCGTTGCATATTGAAGAAATTGAGCCAAGGTATGAATCTCATCCCAAAAAAGTAGATGGACGAATCGTACTTCGGGATAATTTTGATGTGATTTTTAGCAAATACCCGAATGCCGTTACATTTGGCGAAGATACCGGAAAGCTGGGGGATGTAAACCTTGGCATGGAAGGAATGCAGGAAAAATACGGGGATATTCGGGTTAGTGATACAGGCATTCGTGAAGCCACGATTTTAGGGCAGGGGATTGGACTGTCGTTACGGGGACTTCGCCCAATCACAGAAATTCAATATTTGGATTACCTGATTTATTGTTTCCAGGTATTGGTGGATGATGTAGCTTCCTTGCGATATCGAACAAAAGGAGGGCAGGCATATCCATTAATTATACGTACCAGGGGTCACCGGTTAGAAGGAATTTGGCATGCCGGATCGCCCATGGGAATGTTGATACACGGTTTACGGGGCGTGCATATTTGTGTGCCGCGAAATCTGACCGAAGCAGCCGGTTTTTACAACACGCTGATGCAGGGTGATGATCCCGCACTGGTTATCGAACCGTTGAACGCGTATCGATTGAAGGAAAGAATGCCGTCAAATTTAGGTGAATTTACTGTTCCGCTGGGAATCCCGAAAATAATTAAAGAGGGAACCGATATCACCCTCGTTTCCTATGGATCAACATGCAATATTGTAGAGAGTATTTTGCCGAATCTTGAGAGAATGAATATTTCGGCTGAATTGATTGATGTTCGGACTTTGCTTCCCTTCGACAGAAATCAGATGATCCTCGAATCACTGAAGAAGACGAACCGAATTCTGTTTATAGATGAGGATGTACCCGGTGGCGCAACAGCGTACATGATGCAGCAAGTCATTGAAGAGCAAGGTGGTTTCTATCATCTTGACAGCCCTGCGAAGTGCTTGTCGGCTATGGCTCACCGACCAACGTATGCATCTGATGGCGATTATTTTTCCAAGCCAAACGCCGAGGACATCATCGAAGCAGTTTATGATATCATGAATGAGGCGAACCCAGGCAAATATCCTGCGCTTCAGCAATAATCAGAGGAAAGTCCGTTTCAGTATTCAGTATTGTAAGTAAATGAAAGAAGCCTTCAAGCTTGAGCCTGTCCATACAGGTTGAGCCAGAAGGATCTCCGAGGCAGATATGCTTCACACTCATCAAAAAGAAATGAGTAATTTTCATATATCTTTCATTTGGAATGCATACATACAGTACAAACAAAATGTTAAACCGCTCTGTTTAAATGGAAGATCTTCTCGCCGCGCGTCTTCAGATGGCTGTTTCACTTGGATTCCACATCGTATTTGCATGTATCGGAATGGCCATGCCTTTTTTAATGGCTATCGCTGAATACAAATGGATTCGCACAGGTGAACAGGTTTATCTCGACCTGGCCAAAGCGTGGGCAAAAGGTGTAGCCATTTTCTTCGCAACAGGAGCCGTATCAGGTACCGTTCTTTCATTTGAGTTGGGACTTCTCTGGCCGACATTTATGGAGCATGCCGGTCCCATTTTCGGGATGCCGTTTTCCTGGGAAGGAACAGCATTTTTTGTGGAAGCTATTGCACTGGGATTGTTTCTTTACGGCTGGGATAAACTCAAACCGTGGACTCATTGGGTAACCGGTTTGGTAGTTGGGATTTCGGGAGTAGCATCAGGGATTTTTGTGGTTGCTGCGAATGCGTGGATGAACAGCCCCGCAGGGTTCGATTGGGTAAACGGCCAGGCAATTAATATAGACCCGGTCGCCGCGATGTTTAATGATGCATGGCTTTCCCAATCCATTCATATGACGATTGCAGCTTTTGTTGCCACAGGTTTTGCTGTAGCCGGATTGCATGCACTTTTACTTTTGAAGGGAGGAAATAATCGATTTCACAGAAAAGCATTGAAAATTGCGTTGGCAATTGGTGCGGTGGCTGCCATCCTTCAACCCATAAGTGGCGACTTTTCCGCAAAAGATGTTGCTGATCGTCAACCTGCCAAACTTGCCGCTATGGAAGGTCAGTTTGAAACAAAACAACCGGCTGGGCTCAGTATTTTCGGGATTCCCAATGAGGAAACGCGTGAAATGAATTACGCTATTGAAATACCGGGTTTGTTAAGTTTTCTGGCACATGGCGATTTTGATGCCGAAGTAATCGGGCTGGATCAATTTCCTGAGGATGAATGGCCTCCGGTTCTCATAACACACATCGCTTTTCAAATAATGGTAGCATGCGGCTTCCTGATGATGTTTGTCGGATTGATTTATTTTTACCTGATTTGGCGCCGTAAAGGATTGCCGTTGCCAAGATGGTTTTTGTGGCTGACCGGCATATGTACACCGCTTGGTTTCATTGCTGTTGAAGCGGGCTGGACGGTAACCGAGGTTGGTCGGCAGCCATGGATTATTTATGGAATTATGAAAACGGAGGATGCTGTTTCTTCCATGCCGGGACTGCAATACCCGTTTTTTATTTTTACCGGGGTCTATTTGTTATTGTCGGTTATTGTGATATGGCTAATGTACCGGCAAATCATCACATTAGCCGATCGCTACGAAACGGCTAAACCATTGAGGAATCCATAAAAGGTTACTTAATTTCGTACCATGTTAATTGAAGCCATTATATTCTTCCTGGGACTTGCCATCGTTTTTTACGTACTCTTTGGAGGCGCAGACTTTGGTGCCGGCGTGCTGGAACTTATTTCCGGAAAAGGAGATCGTGAAACTATTGCTCATGCAATCGGGCCGGTTTGGGAGGCAAATCACGTCTGGCTGATTCTTGTGGTTGTGATACTCTTCATGGGATTCCCAAAAATCTATTCCACAATGTCACTCTATTTACATATTCCACTGCTCATCATGTTGATTGGAATTGTATTTCGGGGAACGGCCTTCGCATTTATGCATTATGATGCCATCCAGGGAAAAAGTAACAAAGTATACAACTGGGTTTTTAAAACATCGAGCCTGATTACTCCACTGTTTCTTGGGATTGTGATTGGTGCTGTTGTTTTGGGAAAAATCACGGCTTCTCCCCAAACTTTTTTTGAAGGTTTTGTAGCACCCTGGTTGAATCTCTTCTCGTTTACAGTTGGGCTTTTTACGCTCATTCTGTTTGCATTTTTAGCGGCGGTTTACCTGATTGGTGAAACTACAGATGACAAACAAATCAGCTCATTCACTACGATAGCCAAAACCCTGAATGCCTGTGCCGTGTCAACAGGTATTTTGATTTTCAGCCTGGCAGAGATCAATGGCCTTCCACTTTTTTCAATGTATATAAATTCCCCCTTTGCAATGGGGATGGTCGCTTTTGCATCTCTTTCCATTCCCGTATTGTGGTGGGCACTTAAAACGGAGCGCAAGATTTTGTCGAGAGTCGTGGCTGCAGGCCAGGTTATATCTATTTTGCTGGCCTGGTTTTGGGTACAAATGCCTGTCGTGATTCGAATGGCCGGCAACACACAAGATCTCACATTCTACAATTCCGTGGCGCCCGATGCCACTCTCTGGCAGTTATTTTGGGCATTGGTCGTCGGTTCCTGCATTATTTTGCCTAGCCTTTATTACTTGATGAAGGTTTTTAAGGGAGATCAGTTTGATCCGCAAAACTAATCCTTAGCCGATTTATTGAGAAATCAGAAATTCATCTGGTAAGACTTCCCATTTCGAAAAGTTCTTCTATATTATCACGAATAAATTTATATGTGTTTGAGTAGTATGGATCAATAGTTTGAGATGAGAAGAACAAGAATACTATTCTCGATAGAAGACTTTAAAACACAGTTTTGGGGACGAGAGTTAAGTAAGTACAATTGTGAAATTGTTCATAATGGCAAGAAAATTTATTCCCGGATTATCATCATCATATCCGGTTTTTTTCAGGGAAGGAGAATACATGGATTTGTATTTCGCTATCTGAATGACAATGAGTCTCTGTACGAATCCACACTTTTCTTCCTCCGTGATTTCCTGACAATTTTCGTCTGTAAAATTCTGGGAGTGAAAATCATTTGGTTAATGCACAACATCGATCAGGAGACGCATCACAACCATCCAATTCTCAGTCGCATAAGGAGGAAAATGGTTGGCCTGGCTTCAAATAAAATTTTTGTAACAGATCCAAACCTGATTGAAGTTGCAGAACGGTATGGAATCAAAAAGAAAAAGCTGGACTGGACTTGTTTTGGAGAAGTAAAGCGAGGAGAACTGAATCAAAAAAATGTTGAACTCAAAGAGAAAATTGTGCGCTTTAAAGAATCGTTGATGCGGCTTGGAAATTCGAAAGTAATTGTCGGACTTTGTGTTTCTGAACCTGCAAAGAAGAAAAATCATTATTTAAGAGCCGATTCAATCATAGGGAAATGCGAAGAGGATGACGATTACTGCGTGGGTTTGGTGATGATTGGAAATTATCCGGAGGGGAGAGAGTTTGAATCGGCAAAAGAAAGAATGACTACGACACCTTATATTTTGCTGATTGAAGAATCATTTTCTGTGAATGAAGAATTTATTTCAGAACAGATCGACTTTTTCTACCGGGGATTAACAGATCAGTCCGTTGCATACACATTATATGTGGCTGCAGGATTGGGCAAGCCAATGATCGTTCAAAATACAGGGGCACTTCCATTGATTGTGGATAGGGAAAACCTGGGATATGTTATTGATGACAAAGAAACGGGTACTCCGGATAAAATTGTGAGTTATATTCAATCCTGGAATCCTGATTATACACAACCGTTTCTCAAAGAAAGAAGTTGGGAGATCGGTGCAAAGAAACTCTTGCAAGCTATCCAAAAGAATGAAGATGATTGAGCATGGCAGATACAGAGAAAGATTTTAAGTACTATTTGAAAAAAATAAAGTATCTGTCGGATAAGCATCTGTTTATCAAAAAAAAGATTACCGCCAAAGATCTTGAACGATTCTCTGAATTGATTGATCCAAGGGGAAAATCACTTGTGGTTTTTAGTGAATTCGATCATGACAAAGTACTGGAAGAGTACGATGAAATGCCGCATCATCTTTTTGATACAGATAAATACCTCGCCTATTTCGATGACTTCCCGACGGATGCATATGACTCCGTTATTTGTATGGGACTTCTGGAGCACATGAAAGATCCTTCTAGGCTGATTGGGAAATGTCATGAAGCATTGAAGCCAGGTGGAAAAGTTTACATTGCCGCCAGTAGCGTTTTTTCAATTCATCGTGGGCCGGAAAACTACTTTCATGTTACTCATTATGGGGCAAGGGTTTTGATGGAAAAATTTGAATGGCGTGATCTTGAGATCAAAGGTTCGTGTGGACCTTTTCGTACATTGGGAATTCTATGCCAGAGAATTCTTCTTCAATCACGAATTAACATTATATTTAAGCCGTTTTTAGAACTTCTGGCGTGGTCGCTGCCGTTGTTGGATGTGCTTGTAAACAAACAGTATGACGGGCACCGTTTTGATGAAGAGAGGCAAATTGACAGCATGATGCCTTCCAATATCTGGATTATCGGCACCAAGTAAAGTTGAATGAAAATTTTTGACTGCAATACTGTTCATCAGGAAACCATCCATTCGGATGTCTGCATTGTGGGTGCCGGACCGGCGGGCGTTACACTGGCGTCAAAACTTGCTGATTCGGGGCTGGATGTAATTATCGTTGAGAGTGGTGGAAAAGAGTTTAGCAAGAAGGCTAACGAACTTAATACACTGCGTGTTCAGTCAAATTTTATATATAGAGATAAGGAAAGCCGGCGGAACAGGCAGATCGGCGGAACGGCAAATTTATGGGTGGGAAGAGTTGTTCCCTTTCGGTTTGATCCGGTTCTGGATTCAGAATGGGGCGATTTAAAAGATGTCGTTTTACCATTTTATGATGATGCATTTCGACTTTTCGGAATGAAGCCCGGGTTTGCCGGAGAACGTGCAAATTCTGATAACGAATTGGTTGCTTATTGGGCACACAAGACTGAGCGGTTTAATGCCAAATCAAAAATCATAAAAAGTTATGAGAATGTTCGAATTTTCCAGTTTTTAACTTGTGTGGGTTCTACTGACTTTACCGGTGATCGCATCAAAACCCTCGCCTTTGTAAATCAGAAAAACGAGAGAAGCGTTATTCAATCCCGTTGTTTTGTATTTGCGATGGGAGCTATCGAAAATGCCCGAATGCTTTTAATAATGAAGAATCAGATTCAGGGGAGGAAGGATTCGTTTCTAAAAAATGCTGGCAAATATGTGATGGACCATCCGCGGGTGTGGCACGGTACAATTTTAAACAAATCCCGTTCATTTTTGATAGATAACTATCAGTTGAAGTCCGGAAATTATGGTATCTGTAAAAGTGGAATCCGGAATCAGCCGGGTGAAACAAGAGTGTATAGCAATATTATGAGGTCTGGCAATCGGGCAACCGTTTGGATGAATAAGATTTCGGTTTCATCATTCCAGGTATCATCAAAACGACTGATTCTGAGAGAACGGGGATTTCTGAGAATGCTTGCAAATGAAATGGCGAGGCTTCCCATTATCCGGAAAAGTGATTTTTTGGAAAACACATTACGAGGATATTTTAATCGGGATTCTTCACCGGTTTATCATTTAATGACATATTGTGAGCAACGTCCGAGATATGAAAATCAGCTCATTCTGGCTGAAGAAAGGGACAGAAATGGTCTTCAAAGTCCAGCATTAATCAACAATCTTCATCCGGATGAACTGAGCGAAGTGGTTAACTTTTTTGAATCTCTTAAGAAGAAAATATCAGATCTGGGCGGTGTTTTGGAATACAACCCGGAGCATCTTTCACAATCTGCTAATTATACCGATGCTTCTCATATTATGGGAGGGACAAGGTATTCGAATCAGAAAGAGAAAGCTGTAGTTGATAAGGAACTAAACGTGATGGGTATTCCCAATCTTTTTGTTACCGGGAGTTCTGTTTTCCCAACCAGTAGTGTGGAAAATCCAACGCATTTGATTGTATCCCTTTCCTGTTATTTGGCAGAGGTATTGAAAGGAAAGTTCAAGTGAGCTGACTCAGATCAGAATTACAGAATCATCCAATCGGTAAAAATAAAAATCCAGATGAGAGGCAGGTACACAAATGAAGCAAGCATCAGGGATTTTGCAGCAGCCTTATCCCGCGAAATGATGAACCTAATTCCGTAGTAAAGATATCCAAGGGTAGTAAGCAGAGATCCGCCGAGATACAGCCAGCTAACCAATTCCATTACATAAAGTTTGTAGACGGTTGGTATGAGGATGAGCAGCGGGACAATAATCCAAAGTGACGCTTTTAGCCCATGTGGGTCATTCTTGGGAAGCATTTTAAACCCGGCATGTTCATAATCATCCTTGCAAACCCAGGCAATCGCCATAACGTGAGGAATCTGCCAGCAGTAAACGACTCCAAAGAGAATCCACATGCCATGTTCAAAAACCGTTCCGGTTGCAGCGGCCCATCCGCCAACTACAGGCAAAGCCCCGGGAATGGCTCCAACAAATACATTAAGTGCAGAAATCCGTTTGAGGGGAGTGTAAGCGTAGAGGTAAATAACTGTGGTTGCAAGTGAAACCATTCCGGCTACGATATTTACCATAAACAACAGGTAAACCAGTCCAAAAAGAATCAGCCCCATCGAGAAGAATAAACCTTGCCAAGGCTCCAGGCGATTGGCCGGAATTGGACGTTTGCTCGTTCGCTTCATAATTCCGTCCAGATCACGTTCCAGGAACATATTATGTGCAGCGGTTCCGGCGGCAATCAGGTACGTTCCAACAATGGCATGAATCATATTTACAAAATTCACACTTCCAGCCGATCCCATCAGGAAACCGATCATCATACTGGAAACAACCGTTAAGGTAATTCCGGGTTTGGTGAGTTCGTAATAGTCGCTCAGGTTGCCCAGAACTTCTTTGAGCGAAAAGTTTTTGGTTATGCTATTGTTCATTCAACTACGGGAAAAATTAATCGCGCTAAAAATAACGATTCTGAAGTTGAGATGTTACCCCAAAGTTTAAGATTTCGGATTCAAGATTTGGCTCTCAGTGTAAAGGAGAGAGGATGTTCAATTATTCAGAATTAATCGTTACAACTTCTCCATCAGCTTTTCAAGAAATACGCGGACTTCACTCAAATCTTTCCGGGTTTCAGCAGGCAGTTTGGAGCTTTCCAGGGATGTTTCGTCTTTCGATTTTTGCTCTTCGAGAATTTTTTGAGCTCCGGCTGTACTGTATTTTTTATTTTGAACCAGCTCTTTCAGCTTTAAAATTAACGTAATATCCTGTTCGCGGTAGGTTCGGTTTCCTGCTTTATTCTTTCGGGGAGAAAGATCTTTGAAGATGGTTTCCCAGTATCTGAGAACATGCGGTTCTACCGATGTGATTTCACTAACCTCTCCAATTGAATAATACAGTTTCTTCATGGCGTCGAAATCTATTATTTTCTGTTTCAGCGTTTACCTTCAGGTTGACCATCAACAAGCGTAACGGCATTTTTAATTTCTTGCAATGCTATTTGACGGTATTTAATGTATGAATAAAAACTTGAAAAATTCTACCTCTGTGGATGTCAGCGTGGTCGTTCCTCTTTATAACGAGGATCAATCCATATCAGAACTTGCCAGCCGGGTTGCTGATGCATTGGCAGACTATACTTATGAAATCATTTTTATAGATGATGGTTCCACAGATTCTTCCTGGAAAGTGATTACAAAGCTAAATCAACAATATTCTTGTGTAAAAGGGATAAAATTTCGAAGGAATTACGGGAAGAGCGATGCCCTTCAGACAGGGTTTGAAGAAGCGAAAGGTAATTTTGTTATTACGTTGGATGCCGATTTGCAGGACGATCCAAATGAAATCCCCGCTTTGATCGAAATGCTGAAAGAAGGATACGACCTTGTGAGCGGCTGGAAAAAAGTACGCCACGATCCTATAACCAAAACCGTTCCGTCCCGTTTTTTTAATGCGGTGACCCGTTTCACAACCGGTATCAAATTGCATGATTTTAACTGTGGATTGAAAGCATACCGCAAAGAAGTAACCGATAGTATTTATCTTTATGGAGAAATGCACCGGTATGTGCCCTTGCTTGCCAAATGGAAAGGATTCAACAATATTGGCGAGAAAGTTGTTAAACATCATCCGCGAAAATACGGGAGTACCAAGTTTGGTATATCCCGATTTCTCCATGGTTTTTTAGACTTGGTTACGCTTCTCTTTGTAAACCGATATATGCGGCAGCCGATGCATTTTTTTGGTTCCATGGGAGTCCTTTTTTTGATATTGGGTGTTGGCGTTAGCGGTTGGCTTAGCTATTTGAAGATTTTTTATAACGAACCGTTGAGCAACAGGCCGCTTCTTTTCCTGGGCGTTCTTTTGATTTTGCTGGGTGTACAATTTTTCTCGATCGGATTTCTTGGCGAAATATACAATCAGAGACAAGTGAAAAAGGAAAAGCCGGGGATTCAAGAGAAGAAAGGATTATGAGTAAAATTGCCTATGATCCGGTAAAAGATCGCTTTGCCGGAATTATTCGACATTCGAGATGGCTAAGAAGAATCTTCTATTTTGTGCTTGATCTGTTTTTCCTGCGAAGCTGGCACATCCGAAGAATTCTCAGGGAAATGGGTAAAAAGATGGATCAAAAAGGAGAATGGAAATTGCTGGACGCCGGCTGCGGGTTTGGTCAGTACGACCGGTTTATTCTTAGTCAGTTCAAGAATGTTAAAGTTCACTCCATCGATGTAAAGGAGGATTATCTGGAGGACAACCGGCATTATTTTCGGGATGATGTTACAAAGGACAGAATTCAATTTTATGAAGCCGATCTGCTTGAATTTTCTTCCGAAGAAAAGTTTGATTTCGTCATTTGTATTGATGTTCTGGAACACATCGAAGATGATGTGACTGTGATGCGAAATCTTCAAAGTGGCCTGAAGAATGGCGGTCATTTTTTAATGCATTCACCCTCTCATTATTCCGAAGAGGATGCAGATGAAGACGACTCTTTTGTGGGCGAACATGCACGAACGGGTTATTCAAAAGAAGAAATTACGGCCAAGTTGGAGTCGGCAGGTTTAAGCTCCGTAAAGCCGCATTATACATATGGTTTCTGGGGACATGCCGCATGGGTTCTGTCCGTTAAATGGCCCATGATCTGGTTTACAAATATCAAACTATTGGCTGTTTTGCCATTGTTGATTTACTATCCTGTCGTGATGCCGGTTTGCCTGCTTATGAATTTCGCCGATCTTTACACCAGAAATGAGAAGGGAACCGGTATTTACGCATTGGCAAGGAAGAGCTGACGTACCTATACCAATGCGAATAAAATGAAACGATCTCCTGATCATTCTCTCGGAATATTTCTTGAAGTTCAAGATTTTAAAATCTTTGGAGGAAAGGAGTGACTGCTATTCCATCCATAGAATAAAACAATTCGAAAGTCATCGGATGACTTGTTAAATTTAAGGCTTCATAAAATATCTGACGATGAGGCATGCGATGACATCTACAGGCTTCTCGTTTTACCTAATTGATTTACACAATGCAAAATACCTCCGATACGGGCAGGCACCCTCTTGTTCAGTTGCTTTCTTATCTCAGGCCCTATCGAAAGAAAGTTTCACTGGCAACACTTTTTTCTGTACTTAATAAGTTATTTGACCTCGCTCCGCCAATTCTCATCGGGGTAGCGGTTGATATTGTAGTGGAAGGACAGGAGAGCCTGCTTGGAAGGTATGGAATACCCGATCCGGCCGATCAATTGCTTTTTTTAGCAGGTGTTACAGTGGTGGTATGGGTTCTGGAATCAATTTTCGAATACACGTTCAAAATCTATTGGCGAGATCTGGCTCAGTTCACACAAGACAATCTCAGGACAGATGCCTACAGCCATCTCCAGGAGCAGGAACTGGCTTATTTTGAAGACCGCTCGTCTGGTGATTTGATTGCTATTTTAAATGACGATGTAAACCAGCTTGAACGATTTCTTGATCACGGGGCCAATGATCTGATCCAGGTTTTTATCACAGTTGTTGTGATTGGGTCTATTTTTATTTTTTCAGCACCGGAGATTGGTTGGATGGCCCTGTTGCCAATGCCGTTTATTATTTGGGGATCCGTTTGGTTTCAAAAGAAACTTGCACCAAAATATAGCAAAGTCAGGGATCAGGCCGGGGAGGTCAGTTCACAATTGGTGAATAACCTTGGTGGTATGACCACCATTAAAAGTTTTGGTGCGCAGGATCATGAAAACCAGAGAATTGCACACCTTTCTGATCAGTATAAAAAAGCCAACCAGGATGTAATTCGTCTCAGTTCTGCATTTGTACCTCTCATCCGAATGCTGATTATGGCCGGGTTCATCGCCATTTTAATCTTTGCCGGATTCCAAACCCTGGATGGAGAGATGGAAGTAGGTTTATACAGTGTATTGATTTTTGTCACCCAACGTCTTCTTTGGCCGCTTACACGTCTCGGCGAAACATTCGACTTGTACCAGCGAGCCATGGCCAGTACCAGGCGGGTTATGGGATTATTGAATACGGAAGAAAAATTGCCGGATGGCACGGTTTCCATCAAACCGGAAGAAGTGGAAGGTGAGTACAAATTTGAAGATGTAAGCTTCCGGTACAGAACCGGAGGGCCTGTCTTGAAAAAGCTAAACCTTACAATCGGAGCCGGAGAAACGGTGGGAATTGTTGGCGCTACCGGTGCAGGAAAGAGCAGTATGGTTAAATTATTAATGCGCTTTTATGATGTAACCGGAGGAAAGATATTATTGGATGACAGAGACCTGAGAGAATACAAAATTCAGGATCTTGTTAAGTCTGCCGGATTGGTTAGCCAGGATGTTTTTCTTTTTCATGGAAGTGTGATTGAAAATATTCGTTACGGCACTTTTGGCGCATCCAAAGAAGAGGTGATTCGGGCAGCAGATATGGCTGAAGCTCACGATTTTATTATGGATCTGGATGATGGATATGACACCATTGTTGGAGAAAGAGGACAGAAATTATCGGGTGGTCAACGGCAAAGGATCTCTATTGCGCGGGCTATTCTTAAAAATCCGCCAATCCTGATTTTAGACGAAGCCACTTCCGCTGTAGACAATGAAACAGAAGCAGCTATCCAACGATCACTGTACAAAATTTCGAAGGATCGAACGACCATTATTATCGCTCATCGGCTTTCTACAGTTCGGCATGCCGACCATATTTTTGTACTCGAAAACGGAGAGCTTGCCGAGTGGGGAACTCACGATGATTTGGTCGCAAAAGAAGGAATTTACCGTCAGCTTTGGAAAGTTCAATCCGGTGAAATTGCAGTGTAAAAACGTGCATTTCCAAGCACAGAATCTTTTTCCATTTATAAAAAAACTTTTTTCAATCGTTCCGGTTGATGCTATTCTATAGATTCTTTTGAAGAAGTTTGATGGATAGAATTTTAGTCTGGATCAATTTTTTCAAAATCAAACTGTTTCTTTAACTCTTTGTTTACGAATAGGTTACTGATTTTAATGGATGGAGAAATATCTCTTTAAGATTAAATATGAAGAGTTTTCTTCAAGGTATCAGGGAGCCTGTTAGAAGAGAAATACTCATCAAAAAGGAAATTAAAAAAAATTAACAAAGAAGTAGACAAAGCAACTCTGAATATATATATTCGACTCAAGGCGTCATCTTTTTCACACAACAACTTCAGAATAATAATCTTGATGGGAGTAGTGGTAAAATCCGCTAAATGTGAAGAAGTTGCCGGCGAATTTTGAGAGATTTTTGAATAAAAAATCAAGGATTGCAGCCAGCCTTCTTAAGAGATTAAGAGAATAAAGGCGATTAAAAAATAAAGAAAGTATTGATTTAGCTTGAGGTAGGTTAATACAGGTATAGCAGGCCCAAAACTCTTATTCCGGAGTTGGGCAATATTTAGCTTTCAGCACTTCGGTGAAGTTGGCATCCCATTCATTGACTTCTTAAAAATCGCCATATAAAGCTTGGAATTGGAATATCAAAAAACCACTAAGGGATTGGTGTCTCTATGTTAACAACCAGATTTGCGGGAAAGACTCTTAATACTTCAGCTACAAAAAAGTTTTTGAAGTTAAATACGAATCTTCTTCGCGCGAAGGTTTTAACCATGCAAGGGACTGCACAATCCGATCTTAAGGTTCCATATGCAGATGTTGCTAAAGTCAGTGATTCCATTCTTTTTAACGATCATACCAACCCGTCAAAAAAACTTTATATACCCCAGTATGATTTTGAAGTCCATCGAATTTCCGGTAATCAACAGCTTCGAATTGAACTAGAAGAAGCAACGGATGGCGAAGGCGGTTCTCTGAATGTTTTATTAAAAACGATTCCGCCTGAAGAACTCAAGAACCGTCTGAATGGTGCTCTTCCGATGGACCACAAAACCGCGATCAGTTTGCTGTTTACAGTGCCCGGAACAAGCATCGAAAAGAAATTACCTTTTACAGAAGTTTTAAATACGGAACATGGATTTGATGCAACACTGAGAGTCTCAACATTCAATGAATTCAGCCAGGTTTGTGCAGCAATATCCGACAGCGAATATGGGTGCAGGATGGAAATTGCAAGAACGGTTTCTGTAGCCACACCCATGTATTCCGGGGCCGGCAAAAATACGGCAGATCCCAAACCGGTTCTTCATTTTACAAAGAAAGAGAACACAAATATTCGGGGTACAAATTTTACAAGGATACACTTGTCGATCAGAAACTGGGATGCCTTTTCGGACGGCCTTTTTAGTGCTTCTCCGGAATTGCCACCTTGTGGCCGAAATACCAGGGCATCGCGTACCTGGGTGGATATTTTTGATGATGAGGGGCAGAAACTGTACGGATATTGCGGATTTGGAAAGAACGAGAACCTTCAAAACTTTTCATTTGCAAGACGGGCCGGTCAACCGCTTCCCGCAACTTGTTATGTAGTTTTGTGGGACAGGAAAACCAACAAAAAGTTTGTTTCCAATAAGGTTAACCTTCAGGGAAATCCGAATTCATCTCCACTGAAACCGGGTGAAAAAATTTATTCTGTGTCCACTCAAACGTTGAAACAGAATCAGCCTTTTCATTTCAAAGAATCACAACATCCATACATCTATCGCAATACGGGAGACCGGGATCTTGTTGCGGGCGGATATAAACCCTTTCGCATTCAATGGGACAATGATGAGAGCGAACATATCTATTTGCAGGAGGAAGTAAATCCAAAGAAATTTCTTTACCTGCCGGACAGCTTTCGGCTTGCCAAGGAAGAGTCTCCGCCTTTTTCTCCAAAATTTCATGTGAAAATGGCCGGACGAACGCTAGATGATTTGACGGCAGAAATCAGCTATCAACTGGAGGCTTTTACCGATTCAGAACGTTTAGAAACGGCTCTTGCTCAGTTAAAAAATCACGAAGATGTAGAGGAGAAAGAGATTACATTCAGCCCGTTGGTATTGTCTGGTGAACAGCTTGAGTATAAACTTTTTCTGCCGGAGGCGTCAGGTTTCAAATCGCGGGAGGAAAGCCTTGTAACTCTTGAGAATATCCAGGATACACTTCCTCCAATTTCTCTCGAAGCATTTGAATCGGTCTTTGATACGGTGATTAAGGATTCGTCTGTCTCCAATATTTTAACAGGACATGTTGAAGTCACCTTGCCGGGAATTTCCATTCCATCTATTCCCGTTTCCATTCGTCTTGGCCAGCCAGATGTAGAAATGCTGGCTGTTGATAATGCCAAGAATTCCAATTTTCAGCTTGAAGTTAAAAATGTTACATCGCGGACACTCTCGGCACAGGGGGTGGTTGTCACCATCCAGGACGGAGAAAACACATTTACCGGTTCAAAAGCCGGTATTCAACTTCCACTAAAACTTGCTTCAGGTGAATCCATAACATTCAGCGTGATTCCGGATGTGGAGATTGAGAAACCGGAAGAGGCCATTGTTGCCTTAACCTGGGAGGGCATGCAACAGCACAATGATGACGGAAGTGTGTCGAATACGGCAGGATCGTTTTCAATCGTCAATCAGCAAATGGGAGAAGGCGATACCATTGTTGTGACCAACCTTCTGGAAAGTACAATTAAACTGGATGGAGTGAATGGATTTGTTGAATCAGGAGAGAGAGAAGTGCCTCTGATTATCAAAAATTTGTCGATTCCGATTATAGTTCCGCCAGGTGAATCTTTCTCATTTGATGCGATTGCTTCTGAGGATGTCGGGCCATATGAGTTATCCGACCTCTCATTTAATTGGCGGGGATTGAAAACGGAACCGGATAAGGGACAACTGTTTGATGCAATTGTGGACACTACCGTTCAGGCAACTTATGAGTCAACGGTGAAGGTGAGCCTTTTTATTGCTCCAATCTCAAACGACTCGGAAATCCGGTTGCTGAAGATTGAATTCAAGAATGCTGAAAATGGCCCCTTGATAGAAGAATTGATTTTTACAGGTACTGATTTTCAGGACACAGAAACAGAAATAGTAGAGAAACAGGTCAACCTTCCACTTCCGATTAAAGACTTTATTCTCGGATCAGAAAGCAGCGGTCAATACTGGTTCCGGATTATTTTGATCAAGAAAACGGATGGTTCAGGAGATAGTGCCGGGTCTGCCCCGGTCATTGGAGCTTGGCAAAACAAGGCGGGAAGCCTCGAGATAACAAGTTCTTTACTGCCTATTTAAAAAAACGATAGAGAAAAAGTCAGGATACGAATGCGTAATCGTCTATTAGATTTTTCTAATCTTTTAGCGGAACCCGAATATTTTGCCTGCCCGGTGATGGGTAAGGAGGATGAGATATGTGTAGTGCCGGAACATCTTGATATTCATTCGTCTGTTGAATTGAATAACAATCCGGCGTTTCGATTTGAAGCCATCCGCGGAATTACTCCTTTCAGCAAACCAAAGCCGTATGGATTGTTCGAAATTCAGCTATCACCGGCGGACCTCGGACAAGAGATGATGGATTCAATTCGCAGTAGATGGCCGGAAGCTGCCGTCTTTACTCCTGATTTTAGTTCCGGATTTCTTGGATTAAGCCTGATTGCCAATGACGGCGAAAACATATCTGATGAGCTTGAAGAACCGGTTCAGCTTACAAATTTACCATTATCGAGGCTGAGATTTGTTCGCCGTGTGAGTATGGATTACCTGAAGTTGGTGAAAGAAGCGTTGCATAAAGAACTCATACTTTTGAAAGCGTACGGCCTGTTTTCAGTAAAAGGATACTCTCCGGGAATTCCGGTGCAAATCTCCTTCAATCCGGAAGAACTTACAAAAGCGTTGCTCGCTGATGTAGATTCGGCTGAGGATGGGATTCCGTATTCGTCAATTCAGGAGTTTTTTGAGAAACCATTTGATGAGCTTCCTTTTGAGGTTGAGTTCCAAGACGAATCAGACCAAAATCTTATACCCATCGTTTTGACGGATTGGTACACCAATCGTTTCTGTATCATCAAACCGCCTCTTGTCAATGACGATGAGGTGATGCTCGCATTAAATGACGATGCCAAAACGGGAGGGAGTTTTACGTGGAATTTGTCTGAGCCGCTTGTTGCGGAACGATTTGTTCATTTTACTTTTGATGCTTTAGAGGCCGCCCGCCGATTACTCAAAGAAAAGAGTGTTGATGAACTGTTTACCACCACTGTTGTTGAACCCGTCCCCACCGGATTTCTACGTATCGAAGTTTTTCATCCATTCTTCCAGATACCTGTAGGAATCCGGCAGGTGGGGATCAAATTGTCTGCTCCTCCGAATCCACCGTTACGGTCCCAGGCCATTCATAAAACAGTTGTCTTCGACAGCGGACAAGGGAAAAAATCGGCGATGCTACAATTTTCATCAAGTGAAGAACCATGGTATCAGGTAACTCCATTTGCAATTTATGGAGATCAGGAAGGCACAAAAGAAATATTGGGAGAACAAAGGGACGTACGCACTGGTGAGCTTGTTATCGAACAACAGGAATTCCCATTCAGGTTTATTTCATTTACCTGTTCAGCGAATATACTTTCCCAGGCTTCACTTACACTTGTGGTATGTAAAGGTTCGCCGGAGCAAGCTCTTTTTGAACCGGTTGTTTTGAACAGGAATCGTCCGTCAACCATGATCGCATTGCCGGAGGGCGATGTGTCTGAATTCATGTGTAAAATTGCAGCAAAAGATCATTTAACAGAAGAAGTCGTTACAACCTCCATCCCTGTACTGTCAGATTATAAGATTGATTTATCCTCCTTCAGGGAATATGGCTCTCATCAGGTTACCATTCATTTTGAGACGCCGGAAGGCAGAACTGTAGGAGTAGATTTCTTACCGGCACATCTTGAACCGTCTCCCTCCAACATCACCACAATCGCGTTTAACCATACCAAACCAGAGGCAAATTGGAGTTGGTTTTCGCCTTCTGTTTTTAAAGCCGGTTTTCGGTACAGATTTCATGGAGAGGCTGATGCTGTCTGGTCGGAAATACAATCCCCATTTATAAACGAACTCAACATAGAATATCAACAGGAGCCAATATGAGAGAGCAACTGAACTTTGAGGATCTGATTTATTATCCCAATTCCACAAACCCGAAAAGTTACTATTACATCCCTGCAACGGCGATGCCTCAAACGGATTCAAATGGCGATCCGGTGATTTCCCTGATTGGGGCGGGGCCGCAATGGTTTTTTCAGGCAAGCGCCAAGTGGAGTGCGCCCTCTGAGAAAGTTGAAAAGCTGTCAAAATTTTTAATCGAAAAAGAGCTCATTTCATCCTCAATGGATTTGAAACCGGCTCCTATGCAGATCGAAAAGGTGGAATTGGTTCTTAAAACGCCGACTGAAGAACGGATTCTTGCCACCTCCGGATCGTCAGGACTCTATCCCTACACTGCAGCTTTTAACACAATGTTGTCCGAAGAGCTTCAGAAAGATGCGGTTGCGGCATTCAACGGAAGGAATGAGACTCTCTTGGTAAGATATCATGCACTTTTAGGCAAAGATATTCCGGTTGAAATGAAATTGACTGGGACGATACACCACGTTCGGGATCTGCTCTCAGGTGAGAGTTCCCAAACCGAAATTGGTGAATGGATAGAGCGTCAGATCGACGAGGGAGTATTTGAGATTACAATGAATTTTGATGAGAACGTCGATGAAGAGATGATTCGCGAAGTGCATCAAAAATTGATAGAGAAAACATCGGAAGAAATTGAGAGATATCTAAAACAAGAGAATATCTCTGCAGACAGTTCAAACTTTGAAGTTGAGATGAAAGAGACTTTTCAAATCACGGAAAAGTTTGTCGCTTCAACCGATATCAGCACCTGGTTTAAAAATAATTCAAGTGAATACATAAAAATTATCAACTAACAATCACAACACACTAACCCCTAACGCCATGTTATACATCAATAATCAAAGAGAAATAGAAAACGTAGTTATTTACGGAGATGATAAGAAGTTTTATCGCTTTTATCCGATACCAGAACAGCCCAGGTTTCGGGTGGATGATGAAGGAAAACCCATTTTTAAATTTTTAAAGTATCGATTACCCATTGATCGTCCCGATGGAAAAAAAGGCGGGGGTTATGTGGTATTCGATGTGGAATTTACCGTGCCCGATGATAAGATGGCGCGGATCAAAGAACAACTTCAGGAAGAGGTAAACCGAATTGCCCAGAGAAGAAATATTTCTCCGGCGCCTGAAGTTGAGATGGCTTCTGTCCGTTATACAAAAGGAACGTCCCGGCTGATGATCAGCGATGAAGACAGCGTATTAGTCGAACGTATTTTGGATGCCGGGAAGCCATCACTTTATGGAAAGAATATTGCAACATACAGCATTGAGCTGAGTCCGGAAGGCGCTACATTTTTTGAACAGGCACTCCAAGGTAAAGGGGGATTTGTGAGTGTGATGTATGAACTCTATCACGATGCCAAACTCCCGCCTCTGAAAGTTTGGGCAACATTCCGTGCCAGTGCATTTTACAGTTTCATCCAGGAAATTGATGTTGAAGAGAGAGCCTGTGCGGAAGATGATTACAAGGAAACTCTTTCCGAAATGATGCGAAGATCCGAGTCAAGAAATCTTGTTATTGATCCGGGCAGTGCCCAGATTGAACCCAAAGTGGTTGATCAGATTCGGACATGGGCCCAGGGCGCTCTTGACGATGCCGCCGAACGTTTAATGATCGAAGCACTGCCCGTTGAAAACCCCGAGGATGCGCGCAAATGGTACCAGGAACATGACATTGAAGATGTTCGCAAAGAAGTTGTCCGATCCAGTATTTCCACTTTTACTCTGAGATATACTGAACATGCCTACGTGGAAGTGAATATCAATCCGCAGGGTGTGATTCCGAATATTACCACGTTGAAAGACAAAGAGGGAAATCAGATCAAATGGGAAGATTATGCCCAGGAAGTGGATCTGGATGATCCGTTCTTCAAACAGATTAATGCCACAGTTAAAGTGAATGCGCCATTCGAGGAACTTCCGATTCACAGTGTGGAAGTAAAACTGTTTTACAAAGGTGAGCCGATGGATGTGATCGGAAGCGAAGTAAACGGAGAATACCAATTTAGCAGTGCGGATGATGTAGCCCGGTTTGCCACGTTTATTGAAGATGATGATTTCAACTACCACTACAGCTACCAGGTGAATTACAAAGGAGCAAGCAAGATCTTTCAATCCGAAGAGATTGAAACGAATGAATCTGTGTTAACTGTGAATGTGGACGACGTTGGAATTCTGTATGTCTCCATCACACCCGGTGATATTGATTTTGAGCAGGTGAAACAGGCTCAAATCACGATGGAATATGAAGACGGTTCCAATGGTGTGGACAAGATCACGGATCAATTCATTATGAGTGCTGAAGCGACTGAGCACAAGTTTGAGCATATCATCTTCAGCAAGCGCTCCAAGCCGTATCGTTACAAAGTGAATTACAAAATGGAAGACGGCAAGGAGTACGAAACGGACTGGATGGAAGGCAATGCAAACCGGTTGTTTATTAACGATCCGTTTACGCAAAGCAAAACCGTTGGATTCCGTGCCTCCGGCGATCTTGAAACCGAGATTGCAAACATCTTTATCGATGCAAAATATGAAGATACGGCCAACGATTACGTGGTTACCAAATCCATCGCACTTTCAAAAGACAATCCATTCTTCGATTGGTTTATCCCGATGATCGACAAGGCGGTGAATTCCATCACCTATAAAGGAATCATTGTCCGAAAAGATGGAACGGAAGAAGAGATCAAGGAAAAAATCACAGATGCAACCACGGTAATTGTCGGCGAGAATGTTGAGAATCTTCTGGATATCACCATTATGGCTGACCTGCTTGATTTCACAAATACCATAAAACTGGCACATGTAGAACTCGAATATGTCGATCAGGATAATGACGTGCACGAGAGAGAAGATTTCACGTTCAAAGCGGGTGCCCTTGAGCCCGGTAAATGGATGCTGAAACTGAAAGACAAAACCAAAACGGAATATAGCTGGAAAGCTACCTATTTCATGGCGGATGGCACCCGTGTGAATACCGATCCCGTTTCAACGGATGACCTGACTCTTTTCCTCGAAGCACCTTCAAACTAAATCGCCATGTTATACTTAGAACCACCTTTTAATATTTTCGATGGCATTTCGGTGTTTGGCGATCATGAAGATCCGCTTCAATACTATTACATGCCGCTGTATCCTCATCTGACTGTAAAGACGGATGAGGAGACCGGGTTGGAGATCCCGCAGATTCAGCTGATTAAATATCGGGGAGAAGCCGGCAGCGGAGGTTTTCTCAATTTCGATGTAAATCTTGGAATTGATGATGACAAACTTGCTGAAATCCGGGCACAAATCCGGTCTGCAAATGACCTGGATGATGAACCGCGACTCGCACCGGTCCCCCTGCTGGATGGGTACGTAAAACTGATGATGCTTGGAAAAGAAACCCAGGCCGGGGATGAGGAATCCGATTCGGATGATTCCGTTATCCCGACTTCGGGCCCAGAGTTTGTCGTAAAGATGTCTCACTACGCAAAACCGGCTTTGTATGGTACGAACCAGGCATCCTTTTCAGTGAAGCTGGATGAAGCCGGCGTTGTAGTCGTTGAGCAGGCCATTCAGGGGGAAATGTCGCCCATCGGTGTGGTCTATTCTTTAGATTATCTTGCGTTGAGAAACGGCTACAAGGTAAAAGTGAAAGCTGACTGGGAGCGTGTTCAGCATCATCTTGAGGAATCGTTCAATATCAATACACCGATCTTCAGTTCGTCTGTGGATGAAATTGTGGATGAACTGATCGAAACCCAGGTCATTGATATGCAGGTGGATAAACTGTTTGTTTCTGATGACAGCACAGCCGCTATGGAGGCCCGGATGGATCAAGCCGTGAATCAAGTAAAGGATATGGTTCTGGATAACTTCTTTGAGCCATCTCTTCAGCCAATTCCGCCATCGGGAAGTGATACCATCAGCGATGCCGGTCGTGTGGCGACTATGATTCTCAGTGGTGGCGCTTCAGAACAGAGGCTGTTCAGCTACAAAAAAGTGGATATCACACGTATCGACAAGAAAAAGCTGGATGTGAGCATGTCGGAGAGGACGGCTGTGGTTCGTAGCATCTATCCGCAGGGACATCTTGAAGGCCTGTTCAGCGTACTTCGCAGTGATGATGTTGACCTTTCACGATTTGTGATTCCGGTAGAGCTGGATCATCCATGGTTCCAGAAACGATTGGTCAACGTGATTGCCCGAACCGACTTTGATACCGACAATGTAGAGTCGGTAAATGTGACATTGGATTACGGCGGGGAGAGCAAAAACACAGTACTCGACAAGACCAAAACTGAAGATCAGATTCAATGGCTGAGTAAACTCGAAAATGGCGAGATGATTCGTCCTGTTTCGGTAAAGTACGATGTCCATTTCAAGGAAGCGGACAGTATGGAGAGGCCAACGAAACTGACCTCAGAAGCGGAAATCGTGGAAGTGGAGAATGTGGAAATTCGCCCGAGAGATCTTTATGGATCGGTTCCGGTAGCGATTGTGGCGTTGGATTTTCCGTGGGAGATGTATCCGAATGTGGAAGTCTCTCTCAAATATGAAGATGCTGAAAACGGCATTCATTCAGACGATCATTTTCTGTTGAATGCAGAAAATACTGAAGCGATCTGGAAGATGTTCACCCTTGATCCGGGAAAAACCACTTTCAGTTATAAGCTGATTTATCGTGCGGCTGATCACCGGGATATTGAAATGCCGTGGGCGGATACGAATGAGGAGAAAATTACCATTCGTGACCCATACCCAAGGAAGCGAAAACTGACGCTGGTACCGGCGGTGAACTGGGAAGAGGTGAAAAATATCTTTGTGGATGTATCCTATGAAGATCCTGAAAACGATGTTCGGGAAGAGCATTCGGCAATGTTCAGCCAGACAAGCAGTGAACCGAAAGAAATTGTTCTGAAACAGTTCAAAGATCCGGAAAAAAGAATCATGCAATACAAAGTGACCATGATTTTTGCGGATGGCCGGATCCTGGAAATTCCAACTTGTCAGACGCTTGCCGATCGAATATTCCTGACTCCGCAAATGCGCGGACACAAAGTTGTGACGATTGATCCGTCCGGAATTCCTTTTGATGCAAAGAAAATCAGGGAGGCAAAACTTCTTCTGAAATATGAGGAAACCGAAGCAGGACTCTCCTTCAGCGATGCGTACAGTTTTGCATCACCCGAAGATCGCATCCGGTATTTCGAGTACGATTTTGCAGATGATCAAAACGGCGGATTTGAGCATCAACTGACGATGCATCATGAAAACGGCCTGAAAAGGACAACCGACTGGATACGATCCAACGAAAGCGAGCTAAAACTTTCGGTCAATTAGTTCATCACCTAAATAAAAAAATCATGTTAGAAATAGGAAGCAAAACAATCACAGTAGATGGCGTGACCGTCTTTTCGGATCACGCGGATCCGAGCCAGTTTTGGTATCTGCCGGGCCCAGTTCAACTGGGCAGAAGGGCGAGAGATAATCGCGCATCATTCACTTTTATCAAATATGGGAATGTCTCCGGAGACAGTATTGAGGGACGGGGTTTTCTCATGTTTGAGGTAGATCTCAAGCTCGATCCCGATGTAGAAAGAAAAATCATGTCTCGAATTTCATCAATGGCAAAAGGTCAGCCCAAACTGGCGGCCGTTCCGTTTGATGAAGGAACCGTAGAATGTATCGCTCTTGATTTACAAGGTGGAGGAGGCACAACGGCCCAGGTTTCTGCAGAAGGGACATTTCAAGCCGTGGAAAAAATTCTCGGTGCTACGGTTCCATCCCTTCACGGAAATAACAATGCGGCATTTAGTCTTTCGCTCAGCCAGGAGGGTGCCACCATTCTGGAGAGTGTTTTCAAAGAGAAAGGAACTCCCATCGGCGCTGTTTACAACCTGAAATATTCCGGGCTTCGTCCGGCGCTGGAAGTGGAAATCAAGGCAAATCTCAAACGCGTGTACGATCATTTTAGCGCTGGCCTTGAGGGACAGGTTTATTTTGTCCGCGCAGGAATTGATGCCGGTTTCGAGAAGCTCGTGGAAGATAAAGTGATCGAAATCAACGTAATCAATTATTCCACAGAAGATGACCGAATGGACAAAGAAAACTGGGCTTTGAATTTCTTTAAAGAGAATCTTTTGGGTGAGTGGTTCAGGCCAACATTAACACCGGGGCAAATGGCAGGGGGAATGGCTCAGGCAGAAGGTTTAGATGCTGTTCAACGGCGCGCACAGGCCATGCGTCCGCCGGCGCCAACTCCGCCGCCACGTCCTGAACGCCCATCAGCTTCAGGAGGAGGTTCTCCTTCGACAGAAGAAACACGACCTGAACGACCTCGTCCGGATGAAAATACGGGTGCTCCCGAATCGAGAGCTGCCATTCAAAATCCGCCCGTAACTGAAGGCGATGCCGGAAACGCCGCCGAAACAGCAACAGCCATGCCGCCACAAACTCAACAGACAACAACACCTGAAAGTACCGGCGTTCGCCCTCAAACCATGCCGAATCCCGCGAATGTACAGGTGGATACGGCTCTTGTCTCTTTCAAACTGAAACTCATCAAACAAATTGAAGAGAAAACACTCACTTTCAAATTTACCAGATCTGAAGCTGTCCAGCGGACCTATGCGCCACAAGGTTTCTTTGGCTTGCTGGCTGAAGATTTGGCTAAAGAAGGTCACTTTTTTGAAGTGGATGGTGATGATCCGTTCTTCAGGGAATTCAGGGTTTCTGTAGAAACTCCATTCGAGAAAGAAGCGATAGGGTTGTCTTCGGCACATGTGGAGTTAAGATATGGCGAGGATGGTGATCCTGATAAAAAGCACAAAGATTTTGTGATCGACAAAGATAGTCCTGAGAAGACGGACTGGCTCGTGAAGACCATTCCGGGCATCAACAAATACAGCTATTCGGTGCAATACCATTTCGATCCCGATTCGGATTGGAAAGGTGATCAGATGAGCTACGAATTTGATGAGAAAATGACCGAGGACCGGACGCTGCTTTTACATCCGTTCGATTCGTTGGTATTCCTGGATGTGGTGGTGTCGGCTTCCAATATAGACTGGACCCAGGTTTCTGATGTGGAGATCCATCTGGATTATGAATCAAAAGACGGCTGGTCACAATCGGATACGCTCTTTTTCTCCGAAGGTGCGGTTGAAGATCAGCACTGGAAAATTCGGTCCTCAGATATTGAAAATAAATCATTCTCCTACTCCATCAAATACCAGATGAAAGATGGAAATGTTCGAGAGACCGAACCGGTCACAACCAAAACCACTCGTATTTCTGTCCCGAATCCGTTAAAAACGATCAATATCGAGTTCATTCCTCTGTTCCAGCCGGAACTGGTGAAAATGGTTTTTATCGATATCGAGTATGAAGACGCCGACAATGATTATGAAGTGAAAGAGAGATTGAAGCTGAATGGATCAGTTACCGATTCAGTCTCATTCGGTTTAAACATTGTTGATGACACCAAAGGCGAATACAGCTACCGGTTAACCACGGTCGGTATGGATAACAGTTTAAACAGGCAAGAACCTGTAGAAACGAAAGAAACTCTCATCGGAATTGCACTAAACTAAAAAATAAGATTATGGCAAAATATGCACTCGTAGTTGGAGTAAATGATTATTCCATCCAAAGTCAACATCAACCCGCTGGTTTGGTTTGGCCGAATTTAAGCTTTTGTGCGGCAGATGCGGATAGTATGTACCACCTGTTAACCCAGGCATTTGGTTTCCCGGCAGATCACGTGATTCTTCTGAAAAACAGTAATGCAACACGCCGGAATATTTTAAGTGCACTCACGTACTTATTTTCTCAAACAGAAGCTGGAGATACGGTTTGTTTTACTTTTTCCGGGCATGGCGGATTACTACCCGCAACCACGGCCGAAGATAATACCCGGTTTTACCAAGCCATTATTCCTTATCAGGGAGACTGGATTTACGATTTCCGGCTCCATCAAACAGCCCAAAATGCCGGGTTTGATCCCAATGAAGTAAATTTTACCTGCTTCATTGATTCCTGTCATTCAGGCGGAATGCATCCCACAGATTCTATTGACAATGCGATCCCACGAACCGTTCCCTTTAGTGATGGCGTGATAGATATTATCCATCATCTTCAGGAAATGTGGCCATTCGGAATTTGTTTGCCGGAAGGTACCAATGAACTTTTTCCGAATGTTAGTAACCCTCAGATCGAGAATAGGGTTCTGGTAGATTTGGATGAAGATCCCAATAAAGTTTTTGTGGATTCGGCACAGGCAACCCTCATCGCCGCTTGCAAGTATTATGAAGTTGCCCTGGAGGATTCCGTAAAAGGCCACGGATACCTGACAAAGGCATTTATTGACCTTGTAAACAGTGGTAATTTTCGTATTAGCTATAACGAACTGATTAATGAACTGGTGACACGCGTCGTTAATTTTTCGGGCGGTGCACAAAATCCAACCCTTCGCGGTCAACAGGCGCGAATGGATCACATCTTCCTCGAAGAATGGACAACCTCAATTGCTTAAAAAGAAAAAAATCATGGCAACAAAACGAGCTTTAACTGTCGGAGTAAACAACTATTCCATTTTGGATCCCACCGGGAGAACAAATCTAAACGCCTGTGTGAATGATGCGCGAAGCATTTACTATTTGCTGGAAGATGCTTTCGGGTTTACACAGATTTATCATCTGGAAGATCTCAATGCCAGCAGAAATAATATTCTGTCAACCCTCCGCCATTTGGTGAGAATTTCCGAAACCGGGGATACCATCTGTTTTTACTTTTCCGGCCATGGATCACGTGTGCGGACCGACCTTTCTCAGGCCGATTGCGACAGCTATTATGAAGCGCTGGTACCGGCATCCGGTGCGTGGATTACAGACAGGGATTTGTTAAGAATTACCGAAGATCTTTATCCCGATGCAATAAACTTCACAATCATTACCGATGCATGCCACTCCGGCGGACTTCACACGGCCGATTCCGCTTTGAAATGCCGCACGCCCATTTTTGCAGCGGATCTTTTAGAAGCGATCGTCAGTTTTTTGAATACACTAATTCCCTGTGGAGTTTGTGTGGAGGCGGTCAGCCAGTATGCTGATAATGTTGCAAATGTACACGAGGAACACGGCACGATTGATCTCGATCCCGATCCCAATAAAACGCTGGTAGCGGCCACAAAATCGACACTGCTTTCGGCCTGTCATTTCAATGAATTATCATGGGAAAGCAGCGCGATTTCGCACGGATTATTCACACAGGCCATTCTTGATTCTGTGAATCAGGGCAACACACAAATTACTTACCATGATTTTATGCAGGATTTGAGTGACAGCGTGGCTGATAAAATCAATACGATCATTCATCCAACCCGGCCGGGCGTAACTCAAACGCCGCAATTGTTTGGCCAGAGAAACCGAATGGGAGAGAATTTCCTTGAGGGATGGATTCATACTCCTGTTGAGGTGTAAAACTTTGGCGTTTATACGGTAGACATGGTATTTTCTTGAAATGCCTCTGAGTAAAGTATCACAGTTGAATAAATTACCAGTTCGACGTGTTTAAAAGTTTCTAAAAATACCATGTCTTTTCCTGATTAAGGCTGAAGCGGCCGAACTTGAACGTCCGTGTAGTGGAAATTCTTGGGACATTTCAGCATGTGCACAATTGCCGCCGCCAGGTCATCCGGTTGCAATTTATTTTTGTTGGATGAAGAGAAACCTGTATCCACCGATCCGGGGGAAAGGGCACTTACTTTCACTCCAAAATCACGCAATTCTTTGTGAAGGGATTCAGTAATTCCATTGACGGCGTATTTGGTTCCGCAATAAGCACTCATTTGTGGAATCCCGTTCGTTCCGGCTCCCGATCCAATATTGATAATGTGGCCTTCATTGTTCTCTTTCATCCCGGGTATGACACGTTTGGTCACATAAAAAAGCCCGTGAACATTCAGGTCAAAAAGGTATTTCCACTGTTCTGACGGCATATCCTCCATTCTATCCCGGTGACCAACCCCGGCATTATTTACAAGAATCGGGATATCGGCTCCTAATTTTTTAATCGTTTCATCAAAGGAATTTTGAACGGAATCTTCTTTTGTGAGATCCGTTTTAAAATGATGAAAGTTTTTGTGTTGATAGTCTTCCGGTGGAGTCCGGCTCCAACACGCTACAATTACGCCCTCATCAATTAATGCTTTTGCCGTTGATAATCCGATTCCTTTACTGGCGCCGGTTACAATAGCTGTTTTATTCCTGATATCCATAAATCGTTACTTTGTAAGTTTTATTTGATTGTAAGATGACAAAATGATGTTTCTCTTTAGCTCAAAACGTCAATCATGTTTTGCGATAATCCAAACCGCATGAATCACACCCGGAAGAAAGCCTAAAATTGTAAGCAGAATATTCAGCCAAAAAGCCGGTTTAATGCCAACGGTTAAAAAGACTCCCAAAGGAGGGAGGATGATCGCGCAAATAATTCTGATGATGCTCATAATAGGTTATTTATTTTTTATCGTTAGTAGTATTGTCATCAGCCATCAGTTTCTGAAAGCTGACTGCTGAAATCTGATAGCTTAAAGTTTCTTGTACTCATCCGTTTGATAATACTTCGGAACCGTATCAATCCGAATGTGAAGCCAAAACACTCCAAGCCCTGAAGTACTTAGCCATTTTGGTTTACTGCCGATTGACTTGAGAGTTTCAATTCCGGTTATTTTCCACAATTCATCAATCTGATTTTTCCCGGCATTTCTTACAAAACTGCCAATATGTGTATAGGCAGAATTTTCTTTTTGGGGACAGGGAACGATCAATTCGGCGTCATTGCCAAGGTTTGAAAATGTTACCACGGATTTATTCGGATCGAAATATTGATTGAATGTCTGTGCATCCGTAGCCTTTCCGGCCAAATAATCGGTATTGATGATATTGCATTCATAATTCTCGTCCAATGTTTGATCCGTCATGGGTTTGTTTTCCCAGAAAAAAGCGTCAAACCCGGAATCAGCCAAAAATTGATTGTAAAAGATTCTGAACTCATTGGAATCGCTCAACAATTGCAGAAACTTTCTGTTTGTGATTGGAGAACTATCTTTCTCAATACCAAATTTCAGGTTCCTGTCCGATGATTCAATTTCAAATGTTTTCCACATTATTCCAACATCCATTCGTTTATTCATTGTTTTTCTAAAGCACTTTATTGATTGAAATCATTCGGCTTTATTTTCTTTTCAGTCTATCGAATGCTATTCATTTGAGTAGAATTATCAATACATTGGATAGTCGAAATCAAGTAATTTCAAACCAAAAAAAGTATTTAAAAATGAAGTTTGGCAGCGTTGATAATCCTGAAAAACACGATCTGACTCTTCCCGAAGATCACCCCGATACAAAAAAGGTTTTATCCCAATCCCAAAATGGAAAGCCGGATATTTATGTGGGATGTGCAAAATGGAATAAAAGTGAACTGAAAGGATTTTACCCGCGCGGAACAAAAGACGAACTGACATATTATTCAACTCAATTCAATTCCATCGAGTTGAACGCTACGCATTATCGAAATTTTCCGGAAGATACCATCAACGATTGGTATGAAAAAACGCCGGATGATTTTAGGTTTTTTCCGAAAGTGTACCGGCTCATCAGTCACCTGAAATGGCTGAATGAAATTGAAGAACCGGTTCAGGAGTACCTGGACAGTGTGGTTCATTTCAGAGATAAACTCGGGACCATTTTTCTTCAGGTTCGCGATAATTTCGCCCCCAAATTTTTTGATCGAGTGGAAAGTTTTGTAGAACTCTGGCCAAAAGATATTCCGCTGGCAATGGAGTTTCGTCACCCGGACTGGTACAACGATAAGAAAGTAGCCGATGATCTTTACCAGCTTTTAACAGAGAATAATATTACCAGCGTACTTGTGGATACGGCTGCCTATCGGGAACTGCTTCATATGAGATTGACAAATGATGAAGCCTTTATCCGGTATGTGGGCGCGAACGATGCCTCCGATTATGATCGTCTCGATGAATGGGTGGATCGTTTAAAAGAGTGGCAGGATCAGGGCATTCAGAAGATTGATTTCTTTGTTCATCAAAATGAAGAGAAAGCTTCCCCGAGACTTGCCGCACATTTTATCAAAGGGCTGAATGAAAAACTCGGAAGTGACTTGAAAATTCCCGAGCTGCCGGATGGAAATCAGCAGAAACTTTTCTAAGAATATTCAAATTCTTAAATGCCTGACTCATTCTTACTCACAGTTTCGGGGAGAAGTGCTTTCTAAAGCCTCCTGATACTTTGCCCAGGCATTTCGTATCTTACAAACTGGTTATTTTTCAAAAATTCATACAGATATGAGACCGATTGATACGTCAAAAACCAGAGTTCTAAAGTTTGGAAGTGATGAAAAGCTCCGCCGTCGCTTTCTGATTACGGATGAAGATATCCCCGCAAATATGAGATGGGGTCGCTTGCTCGAAGTGCTCGACAAACTCGCTGAAGATGTGGCCCTGGAATACGTACGCAGAACCAATGAAAATGCAAAAGTAGTAACCGCTGCTATTGATGATATCATGCTGCGAACCCCAGTGGATATTGAAAAGGATTTAAATTTAGACGCCAGAATAAATTATGTGGGCCGCACTTCCATGGAAGTGGGAATCCGGGTTGGACAGGGAGGAGGATCGCTGGCTTCGTGCTATTTCACGATGGTGGCCAGAATCGATGAAAATGGCGAAACAAAAAGCCTTCCGGTTGAACCGCTTGAGTATGTGAATGACTTGGAAAAAAGCCGGTATCAATCGGCTATTGAGCGGCGGAAGAATTATCGGGATCAGATGGACGCCCTGCAAAAACCTCCGAGCAAAGACGAATATGAATTGCTTCGGGAATTGCATCAGGCACAGGAACAATCCGATTTTGATGGTCTATTGGCAGGCAATTTGATTCGGGGAAATTGGGAGCGAATGTTCCCGGAACAGGAAAATGTACCGGAGAAAATTTTTGGTGGATATGTGATCCGCCGGGCTTTTGAACTCGCATTGATGCATGCCGAAGAAATCACTCCAAATCGTCCTGTTTTTGTGCGTGTAAATCGCATCAATTTTCATCAACCTGTACGAATTGGGGATAAGCTGGATTTTACCAGCCGGATAACCTATACGGGAAATACATCCATGACTATCGAAATCAGTATTGAGCGAATCAGCAGCGACAGGGTCGTACGGGCTCTTTCAAATAAATGTATTTTTACCTTCGTAAATGTGGATGAAAAGATGAATCCCAGCCCGGTGCCCAAAGTGTATCCCACCACGTATGCCGAGGATGAACGCTATCTGAAAGCACATCGCCGCAGGCAAGAATACAAGCAGTGGAAAGCTGAAAGCAAAGAGTGAAAAATTTAAAGACCGGGTGTGATTTTCAGATTCTATCCCGCCAGTCTGAAGCATTTTTCCGTCTCATTTTTCTAAATGAACGGTATTTGAACGCTTAATAAACGGCAAACAATTTTTTATCCGTACTGAAGTACACCAACTTTCTGTAGACATTAAAACCCAACCGTATTGAGAAAGTTGCCATGAAAAAAGTATATCTATTTTTCCTGTTCATTGTACTGATTCAAACGCCATCCTTTGCCCAGCAGACTGTTAATATAGACTTGAACGCTGATGTATGGGATTTTGCTTCCGGAGCCGCAGAATTTATCGAATACGATTCAAGGCCCGTATTAAAAGTCACAGGCGGTGAACTTGTTACAGTAAAGGATTTCGATTTTGAAGATGGGACGATTGAGTTTGATATTCAGTTTTCGGATGCCGGTTTTGCTTCCTTCTATTTCAGGTTTGAGGATAGTTCAGAAAATGAATGCTTCTATTTTCGAACGCCAGGGGCCGGGAATCCGGATGCGGGAAATGCCATTCAATATGCACCCACCGTTAAAAGTGTGAATCTTTGGGATCTGATGTACCATTATCAATCCAATGCAAATTATGAGATTGATCAGTGGAATCACGTGAAATTGATTGTTTCAGGAAAACAAATGCTCGCGTATGTAAACGATATGGAACATCCGGCTTTGCAAGTTCCATACCTGGAAGGGGATTCCAGTCACGGGACATTGGCGTTTCAGGGAACGATGATGGTATCCAATTTGAAGGTTCGGCATGATCAGGTTGAGGGATTGTCCTCACGCCCCGGAATGGATGTGGAAGAAAACGATTCGCGATACATTCGAAAATGGCATGTGACCAGGCCGATTGCCATGGAAGAAAATGTAGATTTTAAAAATGAATATGCCCCTGGCGACATGACTTCATGGGAGGTGATTACGGCTGAGCGGAAAGGGCTTGTAAATCTAACCAGAAAATATGGAATAAAAACGGATGCCAGAAGAATGGTTTGGCTGAAAACGACTATCGATTCCGAAGAAACCCAGCAGAAGACACTTCGCCTCGGTTTCAGCGATGAAGTGTGGGTAACTATCAACGGAGCACCTCTTTATCTGGATAAAAACCTGTTTGCAACTCCAATTTCAAAAAATCCAAATGGACGATTATCATTAGATAACAGCACGATTACCATTCCACTGAATAAAGGAAAAAATGAGCTAATGATAGGCGTGTCTAACTTTTTCTACGGCTGGGGAATTGTAGCCCGTTTTGATGACTTCAACGGCATTCACCTCGAAAGATGATGTTAATCTTGTTCCGCAGCTCTGCTGCAGAATACCCATCCATAAAACTTGTTCCGCAGCTTTGCTGCGGAACACACGCCTCGAAGCTCTGCTTCACATTCTACATCAAATCCTCTTCGAATATTCTGCTTCCATTTTCATATGAACTTCCCAAAAACCCTTTGGTTCTTTGGCGGCTAAACGATCAACAAGAATTCCAAGATGTGTATGCCAACCGGCGGCAACGCCAATGAGTATATTTCTGTCTCCGCCCAATTTTTGATGGGTTAAAATCAGCAATACTTTGTCATTCTCTTTCGGGATAAGTTCAAACGTAACCAGGGATTCGTCTCCGGTTTCCTCACCCCAGGTGTAGCTTAAAAGAGTTGGAGGATTCCACTTCAGTACACGCCCCTCAAAATAGGTGCCATCTTCCATTGTTTTGTACTTGTCTGGAATCGGATTGTCTTTTTCGCATAAGTCTTTATGATGAAATTTTTGCAAAACTTTTCCGCCTACTTTCGGTTCTACATCACCCGCTGAAAGCCATTTGGCTTTTAATTCAGATTTCGTCAAATAATCCCAGACTCGTTCAATAGGTCCGGATACAAGCCGTTCAAAACGAAGGGTTTCCGGTTGTGGAAATGTGCCAAAGGGTCTGTCCATATGTTTAGCTGTTTAGTTTAGATTTAATTGCCAGGATACACCAAATCTGTCATTCACCCAGCCGTATTTAGTGCTGAATCCATAATTGTCCAGCGGCATTAATACCTCGCCATCTTTGCTAAGCTCTTTGAACAAACGGTCCAGTTCGTCTTCTGTATCACACTCCACAAAAAGAGAAACAGCGGGAGTAAAACTAAATGCGTGATTAATGGGGCTGTCGATGGTTTTGTACTTCCGCCCGGCAAGAGTGAATTCAGCTTGTGCAATCGTGCCTTCGGGTCCGGCTTCATTGGCTCCGTAGCGGTGAATATTCAGAATTTCAGAATCGTCGAACAGTGATATATAGAAGGTAATGGCTTCTTCTGCATTTCCTTCAAACATCAAAAAAGTGGTAATTTTATCACTCATCACGTGTAATTATTTGGAGTTGTTTAATCGTATTCCCAGGAATTCTCAGGATTTTTTTGGATAGTTCCTTTGCTTATTTCTCGAGTTTCTGTTTCCATGCCGAAGGTAGAACAGAGCTTCAAAGTTTCTAATCCCGTAAAATTTTGTCCATCGTTTTTCCTCTTGCTAATTCGTCAATCATCTTATCCAGATAGCGAATTTCCCGCATCGTCGGTTCTTTGATGTCTTCAACCCGAACACCACAAACCACACCTTTGATTAACGATCGTGAAGGATTCATTTTGGGAGCTTCTTCGAAAAATGTCTCGAAATCCGTCTGATTTTCCAGCAGGGTTTCCAATTCTTTTTGGCTGTATCCCGTTAGCCATCGAATTATTTCATCCACTTCCTCTTTCGTGCGATCTTTTTTCTCTGCCTTGGCCACATAATGGGGATAGACACTTGCAAAGCTCATGGTATAAATTCGATGTTTTGTCTTTTCTGAATTCATGATATCAGCATTTTTTGATCTTGAAGGTTTAGAAAAAATATCGTTGCAGTATTTCAAGCATATATGTCCAGCCGGCTTTTGTACGCTCCGTATATTCCTTCCATTTTGGATCCATTTCATGTACAAGTGTTAATCGGCATCCGGTTTGGGTTGGCTCAATTTTGATGGTTACAATACTTTCATCGCCAGCTTCAACATTCACACCCCAGGTAAAAATCAGCAGGTCTGGCCGCTGAACTTTTCGGTAGGTTCCCACATGATTTATTTCCTCACCATCCCGTTTTACTACGTAGGAAAATTTCCCGCCTTTTTGTGGATTGTTTTCCAGTTTGATGATCTCTTCCTCGCGGATATCCGGGCCGAACATCCACTTGCTAAGCATATTTGTATCCAGCCAGGCATCGAAAACCTTTCCCGGTTCGGTATTGAACGGCTTGATAATTTCTACACGCGGAGGATTATTCATTAGGTTTGTGATCATTGATCAGGTTCAGGTTAATTCCAAACTCCAGGAAAGCTTTCATATTTGATAGTACCAACGCCCAGCCTTCAGTTTGTCCAGCAATCTCTTCGATTAAATGTGCATTTTTGGAATCAAATCCTCTTTCTACGACTCGAACAAAAGTCGTCTTGTCAGGTTTGGGTTCAAAGTAAATATCGACGGTTCTTACATCCGATTCGTTTTCACCGCTCGGCCACTGGAATTGAATGAGTTGATGTTCTTTCATCTCAGTAACGTGGATGGTGGCGGCAAATCCAAACTGTCCCCATGTCCATTCCACAGTTTTGCCGGCTTCAAGTTTTGAGCTTCCCTCAGTAAACCAAAACTTTGATGTAATTTCGGGATTTGCCAGGGCTTCAAAAACCTCATGAACCGGTTTTCGGATAAGCATTTCAGATGTAGCGATAAGTTTATCTTTTTGGGTCACGGATCAAAATTATGTGTTGTTTTCTTCATCCAATAATGCTTCAAGGGCATCCAGTTTTTGGGTCCAAAACTTCTGGTATTTACTCGCCCAGTCCGATACTCTTTTGAGTTTCCTCACATCGGCTCTGCAGTATCGTTTTCGTCCTTTTTTTTGAATAACTACAAGCCCACACTCATCCAAAATTTTGATGTGTTTGGAGATGGCCGGTCGGCTGATTTCAAAATGGTCGGCTACTTCATTCACCGGGAGAGATTGATTGGCAATCAAATCAATAATTTCTCGTCGTGTGGGATCCGCTATGGCCTGGAATACATCTCGCTGCATAGATTGCAAAGTTAAATAAGTAACTGGTTGGTTACGAATATATATGTAACCGTATAGTTACGCAAATAAAAATTTTTCTTAGATAGTATGTTGGGTACAAATCATTTATTTGTTACAACAAATTTTGTTTTAACTATGAAATAATGTACTATTGATTCATGAAAATTGAGGATGCCATACAACAGCGAAATTTTGATAGTCCGCAGGCAAAAGCGTGGATGAATATGATTTATACCTATAATCAATTGACAGATCAGGTAAATCAGGCATTTAAGCAGTTTGAAATTACATCTCAGCAGTATAATGTTTTGAGAATCCTGCGGGGAAGAAAAGGTAAGCCTGCTTGTTGTGGCGAAGTAAAAGAGGTGATGTTGGACAAAAATCCTGACCTCACCCGGCTGAGTGACCGGCTCATTAAAAAAGGATTAATCGAACGATCTGTCAATGAACTGAACAGACGGGAAGTACAATTAACGATCACTCAACAGGGTTTGGATCTTTTAGATTCAATGGAGCCGATACTGAAAAGGCATAATCAATTTTTGAAAAATCTGTCTGATGCGGAAGCCGATCAACTTTCAAGTTTGCTGGAGAAGCTAAGGCAGTAATTTTTTTTATTAACATTTGTTTGAACAAATTAAGTCATAACACTTATTATGGAAATTAAAACTCAAGTCTCACTTTTTGAACCGTTAAAAACTGAAAATCTTGAATTAAGTAACCGAATTGCAATGGCGCCAATGACACGATCCAGAGCGATAGGAGCCATTCCGAATGATTTAATGGCTACTTATTATGGTCAGCGTGCATCGGCAGGGTTGATTATTTCTGAAGGCGTGGCGCCCTCACCTAATGGGTTGGGATATGCCAGAATCCCGGGAGTTTATAATAATGAGCAGGTAAATGGCTGGACAAGGATTGCCGATGCAGTTCACACTAAAGGTGGTAAGATTTTTATGCAGCTTATGCATACCGGGAGAATTACTCATCCTGCAAATCTGCCGGATAGTGCAAAAGTGGTAGGGGCATCAGCGGTTCGTGCGAATGCTGATATGTGGACGGATGAATCAGGAATGCAGCCATTACCTGAACCTGAAGCAATGTCCGAAGACGAAATCAGGAAAACCATCGATGAGTTTGCCGTAGCGGCAAAAAATGCCATTAGGGCCGGATTTGACGGAGTGGAACTGCACGGGGCAAATGGATACCTGCTTGAACAGTTTTTGAATCCGGAAGTGAATGTCAGAACGGATCAATATGGAGGCAGTATCGAGAACAGAATCCGGTTTGTTGTTGAAGTGGCAGAATCTGTTGCAAACGCCATTGGGACAAATAAAACAGGAATCAGGCTTTCGCCATATAATACATTTAACGACATGCCGGCGTATGATGAGACATTTGATACATACGTGAGGCTAACAGAAGAATTGAATAAACTCGATATCGCATACATTCATTTGGTTGAAGCTGCGTCCAGAAATCAGGAGAAAGGTCCGGAATTGTTAAGCCGTATTCGTGAGCAATTTAATAACCTGGTGATTGCCAACGGTGGTTACAATCGCGAATCTGCCGAAGAGGTTTTGGAAAGTGGACGCGCAGATCTTGTTTCATTTGGGGTTCCGTTTATCTCAAATCCGGATCTGCCGAGAAGGTTCAAAGAGGAGATTCCACTTAATCAACCCGATAAAAGTACATTTTATTCAGCAGACGAAAAGGGATATACGGACTATTCATTTTCAGAAAATTAAGCCCAAAGAGATTTGTAACTTTATGATCCAATACCCATTTTCGTGTAGATAAAATCACGCGAAATTATGCGGTATATTGCCGATCTGCACGTACATTCTCATTACTCCCGGGCTACCAGTAAAGACCTGAATCTCGAATCCCTTTATCAGTGGGCGAAGATTAAAGGAATTAACGTGGTTGGTACCGGCGATTTTACCCATCCGGAGTGGTTTGCCGAGCTGAAGGAAAAACTTCAACCGGATGGGAATGGTTTTTTTATTCTGAAGGATCCGCCCAAAGATCCTGCGATTCCGGGCATCAAAACGCATGATATTGATGTGCGATTTTGCCTGACCACAGAAATCAGTTCAATCTATAAACATGGCGATCGGGTTCGGAAGAATCACAATCTGGTTTATGCGCCGAATTTGGAGACTGTGGCTCGAATTAATCATAAACTGTCTACAATTGGAAATCTGGAAGCTGATGGTCGACCGATTTTAGGATTGCCGTCAAGAGATCTTCTGGAGATTGTCTTGGAGACTTCGGATCGGGCTTACTTGATTCCGGCTCATGTCTGGACACCGTGGTTTTCTACTCTTGGTTCAAAAGCCGGCTATGATAGCATAGACGCTTGCTTTCGGGATTTAACGGATCACATTTTTGCAATTGAAACCGGACTTTCTTCTGATCCTGCAATGAATGGAAAAGTCAGCGGCCTGGATCGGTTTACACTCATTTCCAACTCCGATGCACACTCTCCATCCAAACTCGGGCGGGAAGCGAATTTGCTGAATACTGAACTCAGCTACGATGCCATGTTCGAGGCTTTCAAATCAGGTATTGGATTGTCCGCGACATACGAATTTTATCCCGAGGAAGGAAAATATCATCATGATGGGCACCGGAAATGTGGGATTTCGTTTGATCCGAAAGAGACTGAAAAGTACAACGATATCTGTCCGGTTTGTGGAAAGCCATTGACCGTTGGTGTTCTTCACAGAGTGGAAGAGCTGGCGGATCGGGATGAGACGATAAAGAGCTCAGGTTTTGAATACATCATTCCTTTGCCGGAAGTGTTAGGCGAAATTGAGGGAGTCGGCCCAAAGACCAAGACGGTTACCAGAGAATTTCAAAAGGTGATTTCTACCTTTGGGAATGAGTTTGATCTGATGCGAGAAATACCTGTCGAGGATATTCAAAAAGGAGGAGGGCCTGTTCTGGCCGAGGCGGTGCGAAGAATCCGAACAAATGAAGTGACCCGGAACCCTGGGTTTGATGGTGTTTTTGGTGAGATCAAAGTGTTCAAAGAAGGAGAGATCGATCGCATCCGGGGGCAGATGGGATTTTTTGGTCTGGATGAATATCGGGTGGAAAAAGAATCGAAAGTGGCCGAGTCAAAGATTGAATGGGAGGAGACAGAAGAGGAGAGAGTGGAGTCATCCGGTCTGAATAAAGAACAGGAAAAAGTTCGAAAGGCACTGACCGGCGCAACACTTGTGAAGGCCGGACCGGGAACAGGAAAAACGCATACGTTGATCGAATGGCTGGTTCATCAAATAGAATCTGGCAATGCGAAACCAGGTGAAATTGTGGCGGTCACGTTTACGAATAAATCGGCAGATGAATTACGAAATCGATTAGTCAAACGGATCGGAGATCAAGCAAAAAAGATTGCCGCGGGAACGTTTCATGCACTTGCCTGGAGATGGCTTCGAGAGTTCAATTCCAGACTTGATACACTCTACGATTCTTCCAATCGACGAATGATTTTGCGGATGCTATTTCCCGATTTGAAACGGGCTGATTTAAGTAGCTTGAACGATGATTTAGTGGCTTATCTGGAACTTGGAAAACCGGTATCAAAAGAGAGCTTGTCGATGATTAATCAGTACAAAAAATACTGCGAGAAAAGAGGGGCAGTTGACCTTTCAGGATTAATACGAATGCTTGTCGAAAAGCTACGTGAAGAGCCGGTATTTCTGAATACAATAAGGCGCAAATATCGGGTTTTGGCAGTTGATGAATTCCAGGATATTAATCCCATTCAGTACGAACTGATTAGCTTGTTGGGAAAGAATCAAACCGTTCTCGCAATCGGCGATGCCGACCAGTCGATTTATGGATTTCGTGGCTCAGATGTAAATCTCTTTTTTGAATTTTTGGATGATTTTCAGGCGAATGAAATTTCACTGATCAGGAATTACAGATCGTCTAAAAAAATTATAAATGGATCTTATAACCTAATCATCAACAATAAATTAAAGAGTGGACTTAAAATAATTCCAGATAAAAAATCTGAAGGCTTGATATCTGTACATGAAGCTGGAAATCCATTTAAAGAGGCTGATTTTATACTGGATCAAATCAACAAATATGTAGGCGGAACCGAGAGTCTGACGTCGGGCAAACATACCGATTCCGAATACAGTTATGGCTTCAATGATATAGCCATTTTATTCCGAACACACTCGGTCGGCGAAGCTATTTTTAAGTCTGTTTTGAAATCAGGAATTCCGGTTCATTATGGTGATGGAAGTTCCTTTCTTTCTGAGCCTCCATTTACCATTGTGAGTCATCTTTTGAAGCTATGTTTGAACCCAGATGACTCCATCATATTGAGTGAACTTTTAGAGGAAAATTACAATTGGAATCAGTCTCAAATTCAGTCGTTGATCAAGTCATTAAATACGGATGAAGCGACTCTTTTTGGAAGTGATTTCGAGGAGCTTCTGGATGAAGATTTGAAGGCTGATCTGGAAGATTTAAAAACGGTTTTCAAATCAATTTCTGAAAGTCTTGGGAGTGAGAAAATCGCAGAAGCTATAGTGAAAATTTGTGATCATTATTTACCTGATGAGAAACTCTCCGATCCAGATTCTCTGAAGAAAGAAACCCTGATCGAACTGGCAGAAGAGTCCGATGGAGACGTTGAAGATTTTTTCGAACAGATGCAGTTGAATCCGTATACCGATGCTGGCCGACTCCAATCAGATGGCATTCATCTGCTGACATTTCACGCCGCCAAAGGACTCGAATTTCCGGTAGTATTTATTGTCGGAGCGGAAGAGGGAATCACTCCATTGGATCGTGACGGAATTGACATTGAAGAAGAACGGCGACTATTCTATGTAGCGATGACCCGTGCCGAAGATGAACTACAAATCACATCATCAAAAGAGAGAGTGATTTACGGTGAGAAAGTTGGTAGGCAACCGTCACGATTCATTTCTGAAATTGGAGATTCAATCATCACAAAAATTGAATCTAAACAATCCTCAAATTCAGGTAAACCATCAGATTCAAAGAATAAACAGTTGGGACTTTTTTGAGGTATAGGTATGATAAGAAATCGCAAACGTCACATCGAGCACAGCGTAACGAAGTGAAGCGAAGACGAGATGTCCTCGCTACTAAACCACGAGGTCTCGTCTTTGTTCGATCACAGTGTTCTCCTCACTTTGCTCAAAATGACGTTAATTTTTTAATCAAAACAACACTTTGTCTGGGAATAGGTTGTATTTAAGATTGTAGAAATGTATTGTCTATCTATTAGTACAAACCGATTCTATCTCATTTTAAGTTTCAAAACAACTATTTCATCATGTTAAATTTCATTACTGGGCTTTTAATAGATTTAAGTTTTTTTGGCGGAATTATTCTGTCTGTGATGAGTTTCTTCAATCGATATAAACAACACCGATTCAAATTACTCACGGTGGGGCTAATTCTTGTAACAATTGGAATCATCTTCTTAGATACTTCGGCTATTTCTGAAGCCTTTCAAAAAGGCAGGGAAGCAGCAATGAGTATGTGATAAAAGGATTGGCATTTTTCAAAGTAGGGTGTCTTTTTTACGAAGCTTCATCACAGACAAGCACAACGAGGTGAATTGAGGAAAACTACTCGGTCTCGCCTTCGTTCGGTCACATTGTTCTCTCACTGCGCTCGACCTGACGCTTTGAACCTCTCCGTCACATCAATCGCAATGGAACAGAGTGGAATGAAGTCGAGAAGTCTGCAATGGCAGCGAAAGAGTTTTCGACTTCGTCCCGATCAAAAGCAATCGGGACTGCGCTCAAACTGACGTGTTATCAAAACTTAAGCTACATAAACCGTCTTCAAATTCACAAATTCGCGAATTCCCTGTTTTGAAAGTTCACGTCCGTAGCCACTCATTTTGATTCCTCCAAAAGGTAATCGCGGATCAGACCGGACAAACTCATTTACAAAACAGCAACCGGCCTCTAATTTCTCGGCAGCAATTTTTCGTCCTTTTTCTACGTCTTGAGTGAAGACCGCGGCTCCTAAACCATATTTAGAATCGTTCGCCAGTTCGATGGCATGCTCTTCATCTTCTGCTTCAATAATCGCGGCAACCGGCCCAAAAATTTCCTCATCAAAAGCGGGCATTCCTTTTTTAACACCCGTTAAAATTGTGGCCGGATACCAAGCTCCATCTTTGTCCGGAATTTCACCACCCAGTGTACATGTGGCTCCTGCTTCAATACTTTTTTGAACTTGTTCATGGATGTCATCCCGAAGATCTTCACGAGCCATCGGCCCGAGCTTGGTATTTTCATCTGACGGATTACCCATTTCAAATGTTTTCATCTGCTTCGTGAAAAGATTGGTAAACTCGTCAATAACACTTTTTTCAACTATAAAACGTTTTGCGGCGATGCAACTTTGTCCGCTGTTAATCATTCGGCTGGTCGCACAGGTTTTGGCAGTTTCTTCGAGATCTGCATCCGCCAGAACCACATACGGATCGCTGCCTCCTAATTCGAGAACGGTTTTCTTGATCATCTCACCGGCTTTCTTTGCCACGGCACTTCCTGCATATTCACTTCCCGTAAGAGTGGCTGCTTTTATCGCGGGATGTTCCAAAAGGGTGGGAATTTGATCGCTATTCATCAACAGATTTTGGAAAACGCCTTCAGGATAGCCGGCATCTGTAAAGAGTTTCTCGATAGCCTCTGCACATTGCGGTACATTGGAAGCGTGTTTGAGTACACCCGTATTTCCAGCCATGGTAGCCGGCGCGGCAAACCGGAAGACCTGCCAGAATGGAAAATTCCACGGCATCACGGCGAGGACAACTCCCAGCGGATTGTAAGCGAGAAAACTTTCGGAAGCATCCGATTCAACAGGTTCTTCGGATAGAAAATTCTCTGCATTCTCCGCATAAAAATCACAAACCCAGGCGCATTTTTCAGCTTCGGAAATTCCTTCTTTGATCGGTTTCCCCATCTCCAGTGTCATCAGTTTGCCAAGTTCTTCTTTCCGATCTCTGAGAAGTTCACCTACTTTTTTGAGCAGCTCCGCTCGTTCAGAGAATGAGGTTTTCTTCCAGGATTGAAAGGCGCTGTCGGCTTTTTCAATTGCCTTATTTATATCAGCATCCGAAAGTTCATCGAATGTTTTAATTTTTTCACCGGTTGCTGGATTTATTGTTTCGTAAGCCATGATTGATTCCTCAAAATGAGTTTATCAGGTAATTCGTATTTTGTAAAAGTACAACAAATAGGCTAACCTATTCTGTTCTAAACACTTTTCAGTTCATTTCAAAAACAGGAAGAAATGAATGATCGTTTATCCACCACACTTATTTAGTAGGATTCCAGGGATTTTTGTTCCTTCCTGAAGTGAAAATGTTTTGGATTTGAATGTTAAGGAAGATAACTCAACATTTGCGAATGCGAGTTTGATCTGAAGACGATTGTGAATATGATGTGACTTTTAAAATTCAAGCAGAACGCTCAATTTATTGAATTTTTTCTCCCTTATACATGAAAGCAGACTGGATAGATGATTCTTTCAGATGCATAAATTTCTTTCGCTCTTCATCTTTTTTGAAGTTTTCAAAATCCGATTCGGCATCGAATTCTACCAGGTGGACTTCATAAGGTGCATCCATTTCTTTCTCAATAATTTCATCAGGATTGGGCCTGATTCTTAATAAAAGTCGCCCATTATATTTGGAAATGATCGGAATGGCATGCTTCTCAAATTCGTGAAAAACTTCTTCTTTTCCCTTTTTTATAAAAATCAGTTGTGTTATGTAAATCATTGTATCCTAAATGGTTTTCAGAAACGCAAATGATAGCACTTAATCAAACCATTTCATACACGTACAGAATATAGTCAGTCGGGACACCGGCGTGTCCCTGCTGACGAATCATCGCCGTAATATTTCCCCGATGATACGTTCCGTGATTTACAACATGCAGAACCAAATCTGCAATAGTCGTTTTAAGTTTTCCGTATCGGGGATGTTCAATTTCAATGTCTGCATCCAGATCATCCTGCTCCTCAAAAAATGATTTGTAGCGATCTGTATTTTCAGAATAAAGCTTCACGATTTGATCAAGGTCAGGATCCTGGCTTTTTACTTTAATCTCTTTGATCACTTCCATGGTTTGCGAAAACGGCGCACCAGACATCACCGAAAGCCACATGGCATCTACTTGATAGATATGTATTAGTACTTCTTTTATGGAAGAAAAGACACTTTTGATTTCCTGGTCAAATACGGCATCCGGCAGTTCTTTCAGGTGATTGAAGATTCTATCGTTTGCCCAATTGTGATACTCGTATTTCCTTGTGGTTTGATTTTTCATAATGAGTGATGTTTAATTGTCATTGTGAACGGAGTGAAGCCCCGAAGGGATCCCTACGGGGCAATCTCCTTCTGATAAAAAAGGGGATTGCTTCGTCGGGAAAACATTTCCGCATTGATGGAAAATTACCGCTCCCAGAAATGAGGAGGTTCAATTCCGAGCGACCGAAGGTACACATATCCTTGTCCGCGATGGTGAATTTCATTGTCAATGAAGTAAAGCAGGTGCCACCAGGTTTGGCCTTCCCATGCACCGAAAGCTACGTCTTTTTCCTGGAGCCTGCCTTCCGGAATTTGCTCCCAGTATTGGTTGATCTGTACGGTGCTCCAGTCCCACAGTTCAAGGAGTTCCTGTTTGGTTTCAGGTTTTTTGGAATCAGAACCAGCAACTTCTCCAAACTTTTCCCATGTACCGGTTGCGATTCCTTGAGCGCCTGGCGCAGCCATATGAATCATTTCCATAACCATTTCAGAAAAAGGTCTCATACCGCCGATAGAATGGTTAAATAGTTTATCTTCAGGGAACGCTTCAATAGTTCGCCGGGTGAGACTTCTGTGCCCCTGCCAATGCTGTAAAAGTTGCTCTTTTGTAATTGTGATACTTGGTTTGATGTTGTTTTCCATTGTTTTTTAAATTGTGTTAACTGGTTGAAAGACAAGGTAAAAACAGCTACTGACAACCCTATGTCAAACAGGTCCGAGAAATTTTATTTTTTGAATGAATACATAAAAGTAGACTGATTTCCGGTAAATCTTTTTTATTTTTTGAAGTTTTATATCCTTACTCTTAGTAAGAAATGTAAGAATTATGGCTACAGCAACAATCACCTCAAAGGGACAGGTTACCATACCTAAAAAAATCAGGGATAAATTGGGTTTGCAGGCGGGTGATCATTTAAATTTCGATATAGATTCGGAAGGAAAAATTGCAATACAGCCGGAAAAGAAAGATACTGATACTGCCTTTGGAATTCTTCAAAGAGACAACCAGGAGACACTTACGATAGAAGAGATGGATAGCGGGGTTGCTGAATATTTCAAAAAGAAATATAAAGCAGAATGATAGGAGCTGATACTAATTTAATCGTACGATTTTTGGTAAAAGATGAAGAGACTCAGTACTGAAAATATTTTTTCAGGTATGATGCTGATGAAGCTGATCCACAAATTCTCTCATCTTTTTCTTTGCTTCATCACATTTTTGGATGGTCATTTTATTTCCCCACATCAGTAGCCAGCGGCACAAATACGAAACGGATGATGTTAAGAAAGTCATTTCAATTCCACCATCTACGGAACGTTCCCATGCCCATCCATGCCAATATTTCTGATCACCAACATAGCTGGCATATTCTGCTTCAAACCAGACAACGACTTCTGTCAGCTCTCTTTCTTGGTGAAGATTCCGATCATAAAAGTTCTTCAGAGAGTGTCCGGTTGGTTGTCTGATTTGAATGCCGGTGGTTTTAAATTTATCAAACCTGTCGAGCCGAAACATTCTGTAATCTTCCCGTAATCTGCACCAGGCGGCCAGGTACCAATGGCTTCCCATCAAAAGAAGCCCCAAAGGTTCAACTTTTCGAGTAGTTCTTTTTTGCATATGCGGGGAGCGGTATTCAATTTCGATGATTTCTTTTTTGAAAATTGCGTTCTGCAAGAATCCAAAAATTCGTTCATCAGGTTTCGGAAAATTCACATTCTGATATTTGAATGTTTGAATCCGTTCATCCAGTACTTCAAAATATTCTTTTTCATCAGGCGGAAGAATAGACCGGATTTTATCGAGGGCGGAGAGATACGATTTTCCCAGTTCTGTTTGATTCCATTTTCGCATGAGCCGTTCACCGGCCAGGAGGGAAGCAGCTTCTTGTCTATTAAACATCACGGGAGGAAGGTGATACCCTTTTACGATGTAATAACCCTCGCCCGGTTCAGAACCAATAGGAACTCCTGCTTCCTGAAGAGCAACTAAATCGCGATAGACGGTCCGCTCGCTGATTTTGTATCGGTCAGACAATTCAGCAATAGAAACTCGCTGGCGTCCCTGGAGGAAAATAATAATGGCGGTAAGTCGGTCGATTCGGTTCATGCTAATAAGCAGCTTTCATCCTCTAATGAAAGTCGGCTAAATTAGGGACATTTGCCAGAATCGGTTGGGCGGGTTTCTATGATTTCTGTAATATCAAATTCTCTGTCGTATTCAGTAAGCCAGCCTTCGTATTTGCCTTTTTTACTGGGTATGCCTTTTGCCTTCACAAACACTCTATATGATTCCGCATCACTCAGAGCCTCCCGAATGGGGGCAAACGTCTCTTCAGTAAGGAGTGGCCGCCAGGATTCCTCTTCATCAATACATGGATGAAACCACGAATCCTCGATTCCCTGAAGATAAATACCTTCATAAACCCCTTCTTTATTACCCTCAATTTTATTGTCACTATTAATGAGGTTGCATGACGATATCACTATCGCCAAAAAACTAAAACCGATTATAAACAGGGTGTGAGATTTGATAGGATTCATAACGTTTTTCGGGTATAGCTTACATTTGGAGTTGTTTCTTCGATTACACTCGAAGTTTATAGAATACCTATTCCAAAGAAGTTTTATCATGCACGTCAAACAAAAAAATCAATGACAATTTATCGGTGGAAATGTTTTCTTTGAGTGTTATACCTTTTAACAGAGGTCATAACTAGATCAAAAATATATGAGTTTATGTTAGAAGAATTGCCATCACGTCAAATAATGTATCACGCATTGGTGAAGAAGGACCCCTCGTTTGAAGGGATTTTTGTGGTGGGTGTAAAGACCACCGGGATTTTTTGCCGCCCAACTTGCCCGGCCCGGAAACCGAAATTGGAGAATGTAGATTTTTTTTCATCCGCCAAAGAAGCACTGGATTCTGGTTATCGGCCGTGTAAACGCTGCAAACCATTGGAAGCCAAAGGAGAAACACCGGATTGGATTGATACCATTCTTCGTGAAGTGGATGAGGATGTTACAAAAAAATGGACGGACGAAGATATTGAAGAACTGGACATTAATCCGAACCGATTGCGCCGATGGTTTAAAAAACATCACGGAACTACTTTTCATGGATATGTGAGATTGAGGCGATTGGGAAATGCGCTCGGCCAAATCAAACATGGCGAAAATACTACACAGGTAGCGTATGAGCATGGGTATGAATCTTTGAGCGGATTTAGAGAAGCAATGAAAGAGCTCACCGGAAAACCCGTTCAAAAAGGTAAGGATACGACCGTCATCCATGTAAACCGGATCACAACACCACTTGGCCCAATGCTGATTGGTACTACTGAAAAAGCTCTTTGTCTGCTTGAATTTATTGACCGAAGAATGCTTGAAACCCAATTGCAAAGATTGCAAAAATACTACAATGCCACTTTTGTTCCCGGTTCAAACGAAATAACGGAACAGACTTCACAGGAGGTAGAAGAATATTTTGATGGGAAGCGCAAAGAGTTTACAGTTCCGTTGGATGTGCCCGGCAGTGATTTTCAACAAAAAGTGTGGAATCAGTTGATGACCATTCCGTATGGAAAAACCAGATCGTACAAAGAACAGGCCATTGCTATTGGAAATCTGAAAGCTATTCGAGCTGTAGCCACTGCCAATGGCGATAACCGCATTGCCATTATTATTCCCTGCCACCGGGTGATTGGAAGCGACGGATCCCTGACCGGTTACGGAGGCGGGCTTTGGAGGAAAAAATTTCTACTCAATTTAGAGAGGTCAAACCTGGAAGAAATTACAGAATCAAGCGGACAGACGTCTATGTGGTAATGTTATTTTGGGGTGATTTTATAGGTACATCTCCGTTCACCCGATACAATATGTTCAGTTCGTTCTACTTTAACGTCTTGCCCTAACACGAAATTAAAAGAGAGAAGCTCAGCCTTGCAGAAACCCTGGCACGCTTTGGCAGCAGAACAAATGGGACAGTGGTTTTCCACGAATAGGAAATAGCCATCTTCTTTTTCATACTCGGCCATATATCCTTCACGGGTACGTATTTCAGCTAATTTCGCAATGCGATTTTCAAGATTGTCAGTATTATCAATCTCCTGAGAGTATCGGGAGCGCATGGCTTGCTGATGCCGTTCTATGACCTGGTCCACGGCTTGTTCTCCCAACGTTTCACGCATCATATTTATGAGGTTGGCCGTGAGTTCTGCATGGGTATTGGGAAACCGGTTATGGCCTTTTTGGGTGAGTGACCATATTTGTTTGGGGCGGCCTCTGCCTTTAGCAACTGATCTGGATTTGAGGAGCCCTTCTTTCTCCAATTTTAATAAATGGAACCGGGCGCCTTCGGTCGTAACTCCCATAGCACTTGCAATGCCAGAGATAGAAGTAGGTCCCTGATACTTTAAAATCTCAAGCGCCTTTTCATTTTCCGGGAGATAGGTTTCCATATTCAGAAGCAGTTTAACATTAACTTCACTATAAAATACTTAATTGCGAATGTGAAATAAATCAATAAGCGTATTTAGAGTGGAGAAATAATCTATAATAATGATAAGAAATATTTATCATAATAAACAAAGTATTTATTTTGTTTATTAGCAAAACTTGCTACCTTAATAACTGAATCGAAACTAAAGAACAAACAATTATGAGTTACGAATTACCCAAACTTCCGTATGACTATAATGCCCTGGAACCTTCCATTGATGCAAAAACGATGGAAATTCATCACACCAAGCACCACCAGGGTTACACAACCAAATTCAATAACGCTATAGAAGGAACAGATCTCGAAGATCAGGCGATCGAAGATATTTTTAGTTCTGTTTCAAGCCATTCCACAGCTGTAAGAAACAACGGTGGCGGATTCTACAATCACTCTCTTTTCTGGAGTATTTTGGCGCCAAATGCCGGTGGAACTCCAACAGGGGATCTGGCCGAAGCTATCGATAATGCCTTCGGTTCTTTTGATGCTTTTAAAGAAGAATTTGCTGCAGCTGCCGGAAGCCGGTTTGGTTCAGGATGGGCATGGCTGATCGTAAATGCCGGCGGCGACCTGGAGATTACCTCTACACCCAACCAGGATAATCCACTTATGGACGTAGCCGATGTACAAGGAACACCTATTCTTGGCCTGGATGTTTGGGAGCATGCATATTACCTGAACTACCAAAACAGACGCCCGGATTACATTTCATCGTTTTGGGATGTTGTAAACTGGGATCAGGTTTCAGAAAATTATAGTGCTGCTAAATAAAGCAGTCCCACGCGAGCAGGGTTGCCATTGAGGTTTTGGCAGCCCTGCCATATAATATTCTAAATAAATTTGTCAAAATAAGTTATTGTAATGCTTCTCTTTAACGGTTCTCTTCATAATCATGAAGATTCATTCTATTCCATGGTTCATAAACATGTTCAAGAACAATGTGAAGAAAATGGACTTTCAGTAAAACACGTTGATCTTTCAGGTAAAAAACTTCCCATCTTTGATCCGTATGATCAAACAGCTACTGACGAAGTGAACCAAATTCTTGAAGCGTTTACAGCCGAAGATCTGCAGATTTGGATGTCTCCGTTATATCATGGAAGTATTCCCGGTGTGATGAAAAATGCGTTGGACTGGCTGCAACTGACAAGCAAAGACACCCCATCTTATCTCACCGATAAAAAAATTGGATTGATCTGTATTTCTGATGGCACGTTTGGTATTCAGGGAATCAACACGATGATTTCAATCGCTCATACACTGCGGGCCTGGGTACTTCCGTATTCTATTCCCATCAATAAGCTGGAAGCCAGGATGAGAGATCCGAATCATCTGCCGGCCGACTATCAGAATAAAATTAATCTGATGGTTCAGTTGATGAAAGAAGAGGATCAGAAATTGTCTCAACAACAATAGAGAATGCTCCGGCAGAAAGGCCGGTAAATTCGGATTACCTCAAAATTCCCATTCTCGAAGCCAGCTGAATGGCTTCTGCCGTATTGGTGACATCCATCTTTTCGATAATATTCTGGCGATGTGTATTCACTGTGTGCACGCTGATATGCAGCTTATCCGCAATTTGTTTACTGACGTTTCCTGTGGCTATCAGGTGAAGAACCTCTTTTTCGCGATTGGTCAGTTCAAACAATGAAGTTACTTCGGCAAATGAAATAATCTCACCGGTTTTGTGATTCACCAGCCGGCTGCTCATCGGTTCATTTACATTTTGATTGGATGAAACATCCACGATCGAAAGCGCAAGCCAGATATTTCCCTGTGGATCCGTTTCCAGAATTTGATGCTCTTCCGTCATTCTCATCCATTCATTTTCAGGGGTTTCAATTCGGTAGTCGTTTACCAATTTAAAATCTTTCAACTGGGCATCTTTTGTATTCATGGCCAATTTCAGGAAATAATATCCGGCCTCCATTGCAATAAGCAAATCATCAGGATGCATCAGCCGGTCAAATCCTTCCACTCCTTCGTGTTTATGATCGGGTAAGCCCAGCCTCTCACGGTACGAAGGAGAAATGTAGACATGTGTTTTTCGATTCATATCAAACACAGAAATCGCCGATTTCCCAATTCTATCCAGATTTTCGAGGGTTGGACGGATTTTGTCCAGAACGCTGTAATCCAGCTCATTCTCATCAAAAGAAATACTGTTCAGCAGGTTGAGATATTTTTGTTGGACTTGCTGGAGTTTGGATGACATAAATACTGATTAATCAGGATTGAAGCTCAGTCTACTTTCTACCGAAATTTAAAATCACGAAGAGTTAAGAAAAACATCTACCTGAATGAAACGAATTTTTTATTCAATTTTCAGCCTTATCATTTTAGTATTTCCGGTGATTACTTCAGCACAGGTTCCGACTCAAACCATTCGAGGACAGGTAACCGATGAAGCATCCGGGGCTTCCATTCCCGGAGTAAGTATCATTCTCATCGATTCCGATCCATTCAAAGGCACAACGACGGATGCGAACGGAGAATTTCGATTGACAAACGTACCGGTTGGGCGGCAGTCCATTCGATTTTCTTTTGTGGGATATGAAACTCAGTTGGTTCGGGATATTATGGTTTCATCGGCAAGAGAAGTTGTTTTGAATATTGCTCTTCGAGAATCAGTAACTGAAATGGATGCATTGATTGTTCAGCCCGACCAGGTAAAAATTGAGCCGATCAACCCGATGGCATTCAACAGCGCACGGCAACTCGGCATGGAGGAAGCTTCCCGTTATGCCGGTGGATTTGATGATCCTGCGCGGCTGGCGTCTTCGTTTGCCGGGGTTACGGGAAATCTGGGTGATAATGCCATTGTCATTCGCGGAAATGCCCCGAAGGGAATGCTGTGGCAGATGGAAGGAATATCGATTCCAACTCCAAGCCACTTTGCCAATGTTGTAACCATCGGCGGTGGAGGAATCACTGCTCTCAGTAGTTACATGCTGGGAAATTCCGACTTTTATACCGGAGCCTTTCCCGCAGAATATGGAAATGCACTCTCGGGCGTATTTGATCTGAACATCCGTAACGGGAATAATCAGCAATTTGAACATGCCTTTGAAGTCGGGACGATTGGTGTGGATGCCGCCTCTGAAGGGCCGATAGGAAATGGCGGAGCTTCGTACTTATTTAATTACAGGATTTCATCATTTTCGTTGATTTCACCTCTGCTTCCGGAAGACGCCGGGGAGATTATGTATCAAAATTTTTCGTATAAAGTAAACGTGCCGACAACAAAAGCCGGGACATTTACACTTTGGGGACTTGGAGCCAATGACCGCTCCGGAACATCGCCTGAAGAATCGCCGGAGGAGTGGATATATAATCAGGATCGTGAGGATAGCGAAAGTCCCACCAGGTTTGGAGCGATTGCCCTCAGCCACAAATTGTTAATTGGAGAGAATGCTTTTCTGACAACAGATGTGGCTGCCACAGGTAACGGTTTTAAACGTAAAACAGAACGATACACCGATGATGCCACTCAATACTATCAGCATGATTTCATCAAAAATGAATCCGGAAAACTGACGGCCAAATCGATTCTGAGTAATAAGTTTGGTCCGCATCACTCGCAGAGAATTGGAGTAATCGTAAACCGGTTGGGATATAACCAGGTGATCCAGGAAACGACAGGACCGGATGAACCACTGCAAACCTATATCGATGAAACGGGCCACAGTTACCAGGCTCAGATTTTTTCGCAATCGAAAATCAGTTTTGGCAGATTTGATATTACGGGAGGTTTGCATTTTCATCATTTTGAATTGACGAATTCCAACTCTGTTGAGCCAAGAATCGGCGTGCAATATCAGGTGGGTTCAAACTCATGGAGTTTATCATATGGCAGGCATTCACAAATTGAGCCTTTGTCGTTTTATTTTTCTGATCCCGAAAACCGCAACCTCGATCTTGCCAAAGCCGATCATTTTGTAGCGGGATTCACTCATTTGTTCAACCAGAATTTCAGAATGAATCTTGAGGTATATTATCAAAACCTGTTTGACGTGCCGGTAGTCCCGGATTCCAGTTACTCCGTTCTGAATCTCGACAACGACTGGTTTTTTGATGACAGACTTGAAAACGATGGAAAAGGCCGGAATTATGGTGTTGAAATTACTCTTGAGCGGTATCTTTCAAACGGTTGGTATGGACTTCTGACAGGTTCGGTTTTTAAATCAGAATACAGGGGAGGAGATGGCATTTGGCGGAATACAAGATTTGACCGGGGTTATTCATTTGTACTCCTCGGCGGAAAAGAGTGGGAATTGAGGCGTAGAAACCGAGTTCGGTTTTTGAGTGTAAACGGCCGGATTAATTTGTCCGGAGGAAAACGATATTCTCCTGTGGATGCGGAAAAATCTCAAATAAAAAGAGAGGTGTTTTATGATGAAACGAGAGCATTCTCTGAACAGGAACCGGATGTTTTCTATGCCGATGTAACGGTTGAGTATCGAATCAATAGGCAACAAACCAGTTCTGTCTGGTCACTCCAAATGATTAATGTAACGGCTCAAAAAGAGTTTTATGGATATCGTTACAATCTTCAGGAGAATTCTATTGATGAAGAAAAAGAACTGATTTTGATCCCGAATATCAGTTATAGAATTGAGTTTTAGAATTTATCTCTTTCTCGTTCAGAGAAGCTAATCCGCAGCCATTTCATAAATCCGGTTCACGCTTCTCCAGTTTCGGCCGGTGCCCGGAATGCCAATTATTTTTTCAACAAATGCGTTTGAAAAATTTACCTTTTGATCCGTTTTTTTATCAATCAGGCTGAAAAGTTCGCCATTTAAAAACTCAAATCTTTCGATATCGCTGGTCAATGCTGCCAGTTCTTGTTGCTTATTCTCCGATGGCGGTTCAAGAAAAAAAGTAACGTAAAGCATAAACGGATCTTCATCCTGACCATCAAACGGATTCTTCTCAATCAGGTTTTTCAGTTGCTCTCTGGTTCGAATCATAACGGGCACGTCATGGCCGAAATCCGACAAAATCTGCTCCTCGATGGATTTGCTTAAGTTGCGGGCATCCGTTTCTTCAGAATCAAAAATTACATTTCCGCTTTGGATGTAGGTTTGAATACTCGTGAATCCCATCTTTTTCAACATCTCGCGAAGATCCTGCATCTTGATTTTTCGATAGCCGCCAACGTTAATGGCCCGTAACAGTGCGATATATGTAGTCATGTGCTTTTAACGTGATTAATCTGATTTTTTTAATCGGGAATGGTGTCTTGATATTTCCACATGTAGAGTGCAAGATATGATCGGTATGGTGCAAAACGTTCAGCCGTTCGAATCGTTTTTCGTCGACGGCTGGTAAGCTTTTCCAGTGTTTTTCTTGCGGCGAGATCGCCATCAGGCCAGATATCTTCATCGCCGAAATAGAAAATGGAAATCATATCTGCCGTCCAACGGCCTACGCCCCAGAGAGATGTAAGACGATCTGTCCTGCTTTTATAATCCATAAATTTCAATTCGCAGGCCTCAAGCCCCCCGTTTCGAGAGACTTCAGCGATGCCACAGATGGCCCGGGTTTTCGCTTTGGATAATCCGCAGGTATGCAGCAATTCCACATTTTGGTCGTGGAAAAAATCGGTCAGTGGAGTTTCGTTGGCTGCTTCAAGTACGCGGCCCCAAATAGTTCGCGCAGCTTTAACGGAAAGTTGTTGTTGCGCAACCGATCTGCATAAGCGATGGGCTAGAGGTTCCGAATTTTCAACCGGTAATTCCTGAACACCAACGGTTGTTATGGCATTGGCCAGGTTCGGGTGCAACTCTTTTGCCGTTTCAATAAAAAAATGGTGAATTTCTTTCTCGGGTTTATTCATAATGAAGAATAAACCGAATTCTGAGTTCTTTAAAAAATAAGTTCAGAATATGATCTAACTCTGAAAGAGCGGAATTTTCTGTTGATTTTCACAAGACTCAATCAGGATCCTGAGTCGTCTTTGGCGGGTATCTTCACGTTTGGCACTCATCACCCAATGGATGGATATTCGTGTATAGCTGGGAGCAAGTTCTTCGAAGAATGTCCATGCTTCTTTGTTTTGCCGGATTTTATCCTCATACTCTTTCTTTAGTTCGAAATCCTCACTTTCATAAGAGGCTTGCCTCGAACTTTTTTTGTCTCGTTTTTCATAGACTTTCAAGCCGGGCTTCATCATTTTTCCCTGTTCGACCAGTTCTTTCATCATCTGAATGTTTTTAGCACTCCAGAGACTCTTCGGTCTTCGGGGAGTAAAACGGATTTTGTAGCTTTCTTCATCAATTGATTTTCGAAGGCCGTCAATCCAGCCAAAACAGAGTGCTTCACGTACAGACTCTTCCCATTGAATGCTGGGTTTTCCGGTTGCTACTTTATAGTAGCCAATCCATTGTGCATCTGCTTTATCGTGGTTATCCTCCAGCCAGTTCCGAAAGAGGTCCGGAGATTCAAAAAAGAGGATATCATCAGGCATATTTTGGAGAGGAATTAGCTCTCAGTAAATTCATAGAGCAATTTAAAGATTGTTTGATCATCAGTAGCTTCGTAATGTCCCTTTCCGGAAATGCCTTCCAGCTCGCCGGTTCCGGAGTGCGGAATGATTTCAAATGTGGATTTGGCTTCGCCATCTTCATGCGTTCCGGTATGATTCAAAATAAAGCTACCTGATTTGCCTTCAAGTTCTCCAATAATTTCTTCAAAGCCAACAAACTTACTGAAATCATTTCGGAATGTTGTCATCAAATATTCAATGGTACTCGAAGCCTCAAGTGCGCCTGAGTACGATTGTGTAACGCTGGCTCGGTGGAGTTGCGGGCCCTCTTTAGATTTTGAGAATTCAGTTTCATCCCAGCTTTCAATTTTAAAAGTACATTCAATTTGAGAACTCATAACAACACCAAATTAGTTGATGATTAGGTATAGATGATTGTAAACGTCTGTTTTCAGTTGATGAAAAGTGTACTGATAAGCACATCAATCTTCAGGTTTATGAAAACAACTGTTGATAATCCGTTAACTCTGAAATGAAAATCATGTTTCTTACAATCTTATCTTATTTTTGTATACCGTAATAAAAACAGTGGTTTATACAATTATGTAATCCTATTATTTTATGTCTGATATTTTTTCGATGATCGTTCCGACAAGTCCGTAATCCTTCGCTTCGGTTGCAGTCAGCCAGAAATTTCGTTGGGTATCCCGTTCAATTTTATCGAGTGGTTGGCCGGTTCCATTTGCAAATATTTCGTTGAGCCGTCGTCTCATTTTCACAATCTCTTCGGCTTCAATGGCGATATCACTTCCACTTCCCCGAACACCGCCTGCCGGTTGATGCAATAAGAATCGGGTATTTGGCAGGCAGTAACGATCTTTTTGAGGAACGGATACGTAAATCAAGGCTCCGGCGCTGGCCACCCAGCCATTGCCAACAATTCGAACCTTTGCGTCGATAAAACGGATGATGTCGTGAATGGAATCACCGGACTCCACATGTCCACCCTGGGAATGAATAAAAAGGGTGATCGGATCATTTGATATTGAAGCGAGTGCCAGCAATTGTGAACTAATGTTGCCAACCAGCTCCTGTGTAATTTCTCCATTGATCATCAAAATCCTCGACCGGAAAAGACGATCGGCAACTGTAAATTGAAAGGAGAGACGTTTATTGTTTTCCATAATTCAGCTTCTTTTAGATTGAAGAAAAACTGAATGTAGAATCTATGAAAAGCAGATGATTGTAAAATATTGCAGAATTGCAGTTAACAGTGATCAGTTACAAATAAACAATCAAAAAAGTTGATAGCTAACATTGTCTTTTAAAACCTCTGCTACCTGCTACCTGCTACCTGCTACCTGCTACCTGATCAGTTTTTATTTTTAAAATTCTTCTCCTGATATTCCTTCGGCGTTTGCCCGGTCGCCTCGCGAAAAGCTTTATTCATATGGCTTTGGTCGTAGAACCCGGATTCCACAGCTGCCTGTCCGGGTGACATTCCATCTTCCAGTAATTTTTTAACGTTTTCAATTCGTTTATGAACCAGGAATTTCCACGGGGTCGTCCCTTCTTCTTTTTGAAATCCACGAATAAGCTGATATTTACTGAGTTCAATTTCATCAGCCAGTTTATTCAAACTCAAATCTTCTGTCAGGTGCTGCTCGATGTAGATAATCACCTTTCCGACTTTATCTTTGAGAATAACATCGGAAGGCAACCGCCATTCTTTTCTGTTTTCATCATCCGAAGAATCTGAAAAAGAGTGAGGTGTTATACCGGCTTCAAAAAGAACAGAGTATAAATGATGTACGAAATTCGGGTAGGTGCGACGATTAATTTTATGGATTTTCAGCATATCAGATAATTAAGGGCACATTTTAAAATTTACATCAGGATTTCTATCCTGAACTCTTCACAAATCCTGCAAAATATCTTTTACTCCTGGACAATGTAGCGGGTTTGAATGAGTTGGTCTGCAAAAGAATGAGATTCAACCAGTTTCAGGGGAATATCCCGGTTGGTTGGGCCAAAGAGCGGGATGCCGGTTCCGATCAAGACCGGAATGGTTGTGATGGTTATTTCTTCAATTAACCCGGCATTCAGAAATCCCTGGATCGTTTTGCCGCCGTCTATGTACAAATTGTGATACCCTTTTTCTGCAAGCTTTTCCACAATCTCTTTGGGTTCTCCGGATAGTTGAGAAACTGTTTTGCTGAGTTTCTCCGGTATTTCTACACCACGGTTCGTCAATACAAAAACCGGCATATCTCCATAGTACCATTCGTCAAAACTGAGAACGAGTTCGAAGGAGTTCCGTCCCATAACCAGGGCGTCAATACTTTTGATGAAGTCGTTGTAACCGTAATCTTCTCCTTCTTCAGATTCGGTATCAGGAATGGGAAGCCAGTCAATTCCGCCATCTTCACGCGCGATAAATCCATCGAGGCTGGTGGCTATAAATACAGATCGTTTAGACATTTTTTTTGAATTGGGTTGAGGAGCCATTTGAGAGAGTAATATAATCGGAGTATTACAGATTGGAAATAGTATATCAAAAGAGTTCAGGACGGGTCTGCATTTATTTAATCAATCTCGACAAATTTACCTGGCTTATGGTTATTTACAATTGCAGGCAATTTCTGTATCAAGGGAAGCAAATCTTCATAGGTATTTGTCACAGCTTTTAGTAGTGGTTTTGACGACAAACTCTGGATCGAGTTCTTCAATACGATATTTTAATTTTTTGGGAAGGCACTCATCAGGCAAAATCCTGATAATCATTGTGGCTGAAGGAGTTGATCTTTGAATGATTCAAGAACCTGAATGGCTTGTTCTTTAGAAACAGTTGGGAAATCTCCCAGGAATTCAGGAATAGAATGGCCGGCTTCCAGGTATTCGAAAAAAGTACTCACCGGAACTCGTGTTCCCTTGAATACCGGGGTTCCCCCGAGGATGTCTTTTCGTCGTTCTATGGTTTTATCTGAATTAGCCATGACTATGCAGAATTGTTAGTGATAAACTAAGATAGGTAACGAATGGACGATCTGGAAATTTTGAAACGCTCTGAGGAAAAGGTGAGAAATAGCTTAATCGCTACATCTAAAATCAGAAATTTTAGAAAGAAAAATGATGAAGATTCTGGAGTGTTTCTTCTTTGTATAACGGTTTGGCAAATAAGCGGCGAGCCTGGGGATTAAAATTAAAGACCCGAACCGCGTTCGAGTCCGCTTAAAACGCTTGTTAGTGCTCGATGCATTTTCTTCAGGCATATCTAAAATTAGTATTTGGAAAGAGAGAAAGGTAGAAGGGATCAACAATTGAGTCATTTCTTAGATTTTAAAAAAACTCATATTTATCTAATCTATTTCGGAATTCAAATTCATCTTCAGAGTTACGTGAATAATCAGATATTGCATTAAAATAAAGTAAAGCAATAAATGAATCAGAGAGTTGTGATTGTAAAATATTTACATAAGTAGATGGTTCAATTTCAGTGCCTTCTAGAGCATTTTCTAAAACTTTAATACGTTATGAATGTATCTATATAAATGACCGAGTTGGTCATGGTGCTTCTGAAAAAATTTGCTATAAAAATTATTGAACTCATTAAGAATAGCTTCTTCTTCCTTTTCAAGACCAACCATTTTAATAAGTGAGATCTTGCGGCTAGGAGCATCATTATTGTTAGTAGTGAGAAAATACCAGTTAAGAAATTCTGTTCTAAGCTGTCCAAAGTATTCTAATCCTGAGGGTGAGTTATTTGGAATCGTATACTCAGGCGTTAAGTATATTGATCCTGAGGTAGTTTGTAATAGCTCATTTAGATTATTGAGCATTTTAAAAAAAGTGTCTTCGAAATTTTGTTTTCTAATAGTCAGCGAAGACTCTCTGCTTAACTCCTGGTTTACTTCTGAATCACCTTTCTGGTAGTAGTAGGTAAATAACAACAATATAAATGTGAAGAAGCTAAATATGCTTGGGAGAACACCACCTAAAAAAGTGCCGTACTCTGAAAACTTACCAGTATTAGGTAGAAGCTCACTTGATAAATTCTCACCTTTTAAAAAACAAATAAAGAAAAGATGAATACGATTCCAGCAAATACCGATGCTGTAATTAGGAAATTTTTTGCTCTCGGTAAGTATTTTTCATTATCACTCATTCTATTCAGTTCTAAGAGCACTAACTTGTATTTAGCGATACACATCTTGATACCAACATTCGTAGATAATAGCTGAAACACTCGTTTATGGCAAACAAATCCAATATTCAGGCCGATTAAATTTTATTCGGTCCCGACGCCTCGGGCTCCGAATAAACCGCCGAATAAATTTTATTTTTTCTAAGGTCATTCAATTTTTCAGTTTGAGCTGTTCTGATCCACCATTCTCACAAATAACTTAGCGTACCTGGGACGAATTGAAGGTTATCATTACTGATTTTTTACAAACTCACCCAGACGTGCGAGTGTTTGTTTACCTCCCTCAATCGCTCCAAACTCTGCGGCGTTTTCCTTAGCTTTAAGGGTTGGAAATAGTAGATTCAGAGTAACTTTTGTTTGGCCATTAACCTCTTCAAATGTAATGGTTTGATGAAAATGGACTTCCTCATCCGGCCTGTTTCCAGCATGATCGTACATAATTAAATCAGGTCGATTGATTTTTGTGTACGTGATTCGGTTGGGATAGTCGGTTCCGTCGGGGCCGTGCATGGTAAAAATCCATTCTCCGCCTTCTTTGAATTCCATGCTTTTAGTGGTTGTCGTGAATCCATTGGGGCCCCACCACTGTCCAATTTTTTCCGGTGCTGTGAATGCGTCATATACTAAATCTTTAGGCGCATCAAATTGCCGGCTTACTTGTATGGTTCGGTCTTTTGCTTGTGTTGTCATCTTGGTCACTCCTGTATGGTTTCTAAGTATTCATCCAACCGCTCCATGGAGCTGTTCATGCCTTCAATCATTCCCATATCCAATACTGTTTTGAGGCTTTCGGGAGATTCATATTCTGTGGCACTCACTTGCCGGGTGAAGCCATTGTGTTCAAAAAATTCCAGAACTGTTTTTGAGCCGGGAAGTTCTTCGTTGATGGTTCCGGTACTATCGGTAAAGTAATCCCGGTAAACGATTTTGTGGGGTTTCCGGATCTCATCATAGATGAATTTTCCCCAGGCTTCGTCTCCTTCATTGGGGCCGCGCATACAGTAAAGCCACGATCCTCCTTCACGAAAATCCATTTCACATTCATGCATGGGCCACTCTTTGGGTCCCCACCAGTGTTTCAGGTGTTTGCAATCAGTCCATATATCGAACATTAAAGAGGGCGGGGCTTCAAAAATCCGCTCGATAATCAGGACTTTTCCTTTTGATTCAACTTTGGTTTTATCAGTGGTCATCGGAGTTCTCCTTTTTAGGTTGTAGTTGTTTTAGATAATCATCAAGCCGGTCAAAGCTTCCTTCAAAAAAGGCACGGTATTGTTCCATCCAATTGTCGATGTCTTTCAAAGGTTCAGGATGCAGTTTACATGGTCGATATTGTGCTTTTTGGCTGCGTTCAATCAAATGAGCCTTCTCCAAAACCTTTAGGTGTTTGGTGATCGCTGGCATCGTCATATCAAAAGGTTCAGCTAAATCCGAAACGGTTTTTTCTCCGGTTGTGAGGCTGGCAAGAATCGCCCGGCGCGTGGGATCTGCGAGTGCTGCGAATGTTGTGCTTAATTGATCAGAAGGCATGGATAATTTTATTTAACCAATTGTTTAATTAACTGATTGGTAAAATAAAAGAAAGAACAGAATCAAACAATACCTGTTGGGAAAATTTTTTGGGATTCGGGAGCCTGTTAATTCAATAGAGAAATGTCGGATCAATATGTATATTGATTTTGCTTTACATACGATTCGGCTTAACAAAATTTATAGGACATGAAACAAACGCGTCAACTTCTATTCGTTATTTTTCTTATCCTTTTTTCATCCGCTTGCCGGCAAGCCGGCGATGAACCCGAAATCTCAACGGATCAGGCTCCAAATATCACAACCGGGATGTTACAGCACACTGTTTATTTTTATTTGAATGAAGAGGTTACCGATGAAGAGAAGCAACAATTTGAGGAAGGGCTGGAAGAGTTGTTATCTATTGAGGAGATTTTCAAATCTGATATGGGAGTGCCGGCTTCTACACCCGAAAGAGATGTAACAGATCACTCTTTTGGTTATTCAATTTTTGTTTGGTTTGAAACGATGGAAGATTATAGCGTATATGCCGACCACCCGATCCATCTGGATTTTATTGAGAAGTATGAGCACCTTTGGGCGGATGTTAAGGTGTACGATTCCGAGATTATCCAAACATTAGACTAGTACAACAGAATGCACATCAGGAATGGATACAGATCCTCTCTGACTTTTGTATTCCTTCTTCTTTTAATTGCCGGATGTAGCAAAGAACCTGAATACGAAAGGCCCAATATCCTTTGGATCACAAGCGAGGATAACAGCCCGTTTATCGGTGCTTATGGCGACTCACTGGCCGTAACTCCAAATATTGATCGCCTGGCAGACCGTGGTATTTTGTTTGAAAATGCTTTCGCCACTACTCCCGTTTGTGCGCCATCCCGTTTCACAATTATCACGGGAACGTACGGCAACTCGATGGGAACAGAACAAATGCGGAGTACGTATCCTGTCCCTGATTTCGTGAAATTTTTCCCCCGTTATTTACGCGAAGCGGGATATTATACTACCAATAATGTAAAGAAAGACTACAATACTGTCGATCAACCCGAAGCTTGGGATGAATCCAGCAACACAGCCCATTACCGAAACAGGGAGGAGGGACAACCGTTTTTCCATATTCGAAATTTTACAACAACACACGAAAGCCAGCTACATACCCCAATTGATACGCTGATCCATGATCCCGACCAGATGCTTGTGCCGCCTTACCACCCGGATACGGATAGTGTACGGGCCGACTGGGCACGTTATTATGATTTGATCACCAAACTCGACAGCCAGGTTGGAGAAGTATTGGATGAATTAGAGGCTTCGGGCGAAGCTGAGAATACGATTGTATTCTATTACAGCGATCACGGTGGTGTGCTGCCCAGAAGCAAACGGTTCATGTACGAATCCGGTTTGCATATCCCCATGATTATTTACCTGCCGCCAAAATACGCCCATTTGGGTCCGGAACAGGATCGAACAGACAGGTTGGTTTCTTTTGTCGATCTGGCGCCGACGGTATTAAGCCTGGCAGGGATTGAGCCGCCTGAGTGGATGGACGGAGAAGCGTTTTTAGGTGAATTTGCTGCTGCAGAACGTGAGTATATTCACGCTTACCGGGGCAGGATGGATGAACGATATGATCTGGTTCGGGCCGTGAGGAATAAAGAGTATCTCTATGTGCACAACTACATGCCGAACCGTATTTATGGGCAACACCTTAGTTATCTTTGGAGATCACGGACCATGAAGGAGTGGGATGAACTCTACCAGACTGGAAATTTAAATGAAGTCCAGCGCCGGTTCTTTGAAGAAAAACCCGTTGAAGAACTCTACAAAATTTCCGAGGATCCTCATAACATCAACAATCTTGCGTTTCAGGAGGAATACCAGGAAATATTGATGCACATGCGGAATGTAAACCTAAACTGGATGATCTTGCAGCGAGATCTTGGCTTCATTCAGGAATCTCGTATTGACAGCCTTCGTGCAAACAGATCCCTGTATAGTGCAGTGAGAGATCAAAATATTCCGATAGCTGAGATTATTGTTTCAGCAGAAATTGCTTCGCTTGAGGGAGTAACCGATAGGAACCATCTCTCGGAATTTTTGAATCACGATGACTCTTCTGTGCGTTACTGGGCTGCCAGAAGATTGATAGCAGATAAAGAGTCTGCACAGGATTTTTATGAAAAACTTCTGGAGCTGGCCGAAGATCCTTCGCCGGGCGTTCGAATTTCAGCAGCAGAGGCTTTGTATGGACTCGGGGAGACAGAAACAGCATATAACATTATAAATGAAGCACTGGATCACGAGAATTTTTCAGTTCAACTAATGGCTTTGAATTTTCTGGAAGCGATAGATATCAGCGAATTTCCCCCGACACTATTTGAAAAAATATCTGCTCTGTATGAATCATCAGCTAATGATTCCTTCGAAACCGATTATTACATTAACAGGGCAACGGGTACCTTGTTAGATTAAACGAAACAACATCTATTCATTCCAAATATTTAGCTACTCTTTTGTCAGCGATCAATCATGTTTAAAGAAAGAAGTAATCTCCTTGTCAGTTTATTACTGTTTATACCCTTAGCCGTTTATCTATTTTCATATTTCTATTTGGCGCTTTACCATGGAAAAATAAACCTGCTATTCACGGTCATCCACGAAGGAGGAATATTCACATTTCTTGAAACCACGTTTTACGCCTCCCATTTTCTTGGGCACATCCCGGTTCACACCACTATTGGTTTATACTTTATTGGAGTTTTCCTGACGATGTCGGAGATGTCTTCTGAAGTTCGTTCAGTCTCAAAAGGAGTAACTTTGTTTTTTGTGTTGATTCTTTTTTTGATTGCATCATGGTGGCTCAGCCTGCGATGGTTCGGCCCCGAAGATACATATAGTTACATTCTGCAGCAGAAACAAAGCGTAGTAACTTTTGAGCAGGGGGGAAGCTGGAATTTACACCTCCCAAGCACTTTGATGCAGTTTTTACTCATTCCACTTTTTATATATGTGGGCAAAATTCTATTTCAGTCTAAAATTGCCCTTTCAAAGAATGGGGTTGTATTCATCGGGTTTGCAATTGGGCTTTGTGTGTTTATGACATGGTATGTGAATGACAATTTTTTCTCAGCCATTAGCTATGTCTGGACCAATCCCCGGTATTTGGCACACAGCGTTCGGGAGCTGGCAACGTTTCCTTTGATCTACTATCCCATACCATTTTATTTTTTATTGAAATACTCTGATAATTCTCAAAAGGAATGGAGTTTCCGGCAAATCTCAAAATGGATGATCGTTCTGGCTGTCGTATTTTGTGTACTCTTTGCCTACCAGGCGATTATTCCATTACAGGAAGGAATTGGGGAATTGGCACAAAAACCAGCATTCGCAGAGGAGGGAGAACTTTCTATCATTTATTTGTTGAGCTCACACTATTTTGAACACTTCCTGGATACGATCTACTTTTCTCTCTTCAGTTTGATCGTGCTCTTTTTGTATCAAAAACCGGATTGAATGGATACCAAATAAAAAGCCCCTCCGAAAGAAGGGGCTTTAATTTCCATTTCATTTAATGAACGGGGGTCAGGTCAACCGCATGTTGACAGGATCCCACTGTACAACCCGTTGCTCTTTGAGACTGATATTAGTCAAAAGTGCCGGCGCAGCAGCACGGAAGCCAAACGTTGCATCTTCAAAGACAGGCGTACCATTTCGGATGGAATCGAAGAAATTCACGAAGTGATCCAGCCGTGAATCATATCCATTTGGCGTTCGGTATTCTTCGGTCTGATTCATTGCGGGCTGATACTCTACTTCATCATCGTGTTCTTCCTTGTAGTTTTGGATGAACTCCTGTTGCACCTCTTCCGAAAACGTGAGAAGCGAGTTGTATCCCTGAAGCTCTTCCAGAGAAGGTTCTCTGCGCGGAATCCGGGTTAATTTTACGGAACTTCCGGGTGAAACTTCCATCGCCCCTTCATCTCCGATAAACTGGAAGCGGGTTCCTGTTCCGCCGCCATCAGCAAGATTACTTTGAAGCGTCAATGTAAACTCTGGATGGCTATCGGTTTCAGGATAATGATACTGGCCGTTAATTACATCGGGAGCTTCCCGTTCGTCAAACCATGAACGAATACCGCCGGTACCGGAAACATGAGTTGGTCCGACAGCTCCTAATACCGTATGAATACCGGTGAAAAGGTGTACAAAAAGGTCACCGGGAACGCCGGTTCCATAATCATCATAACATCTCCATCGGAAAAATCTTTTCGGATCCCATTCTATGTCGGGAGCATCTCCAAGGAATAAATCCCAGTCAACGGTTTGCGGAGTCGCATCTGCCGGCATGGAATATTGCCATGCGCCAAGAGCGGAGTTACGGTTGTAAACTGCAACCACCTGGTTTAGGGTTCCGATAGCCCCGGATTCGTAAAGCTCTTTTGCCTTTTGGAAAATCATATCGCTGGTAAATTGACTTCCAACCTGCAAAACGGCATCGCTGCTTTGTTCGGCATTCACTACCTGAAGGCCTTCATCAATTTGCTGAACCATCGGTTTTTCGCAGTAAACATGTTTTCCGGCATTTAGAAAATCGATGGAATGTTTTGCGTGCCAGTGATCGGGTGTGCAAAGAAGTACGGCGTCCACATCATCCCGATCGAGGATTTCACGGTAATCTTTGGTAGTGAATACATCATCCCCAAAAACTTCTTTGGTGCGGACCAAACGCGAATCGTAACAGTCGGCGGCTGCTACAAATTCAATTCCCGGTACCTGGAGGGCCGTTGGGGTATCAAAGTGGGCGATGATTCCCATCCCGATCGTAGCAATCTGGATGCGGTCGTTCGCGGCAAATTTTTTCTTCCAGTCACGGTGTTTTAATTCTTCAAACCTGGAAGCAGCTTCACCTTTGAATGGATTAAAAGCCAACCCGGCCATTCCGAAGGCACTGTTTCGCAGGAAATTCTTGCGAGAAATCTTAGACATGTCAATCTCCTATTTTGGTTAATCAAAGTGGATATTCGTGCTATTCGAACAGAATTGATTGTGGCCCGAATGATGACGCATATAGACTTTGAGCAGTAGCATATCTCTACAGGTTATTTAAAACCTTCCAGTAAATCAATAAGAATCTGAGGAGATGACTTGCTGTTATTTCTCTTTCAGCGACAGAACATACGATGTCATATTTTTGATTTTTGGATTCTTGAATCCACTGAATTTATACACATCACAAAACGCATATTCTTTGTTGTCAGGTGATTTCATCACGCCATCCACTGCGGCTGAATCGCCATGCGTAATGATATTTTTGATATCAATCTGATATGGCTCTTTACTTGCCATCTCCTTCAAAGCCTCCAAAAATTTCTCTTTTCCTTTCAGATTGAAATCCCCGATCACAGTCCATTCAATGTCGTCGGTAACATGTTCCATGATGAAATCGATATCGCTCTTTGCAAAAGCTTCATTAACTTTTTGAAGAAATTGTTCTTTTTTTGTCATGATAGTCGGATGGTTTAGGTTCAATTAAAGTAACGAGTCGAGGTAAAACCCGTGATTCTGAAAAATTTTTGTGATTACGGAATGGTTAACTCCTGACGAATCCTCAATTCTCAAAACATTATCACAATCTTCCAGGTCAAAACTCGGGTCGCAATTGGGGTGCGTCCTTCGAATTTCTTCCAGGATTGATCTAGCGCTTTGGGGTTTATTCACGTTGGTTTTATATACCTCAATCGTATTCATGTGTCATCTGCTTCAATAATCGACAAAATATTCCCGGCGTTATCTTTACACCAGGCAATAAGCGGACCCTCTCCGCGAAAAATTCCTTTTTCATCTGTCTGTAGTTTCCCGGTGTATTGTTCAAATACAATTCCGGCATCTATGAGTTGATCTACTGATGCCTCAATATTATCCACTTCAAAATTCAGTACAGTAAATGTTGCGGGTTGATGATTTTCTCCCTTCGGGTAGATTATAGCTCGGGCTCCATCAGCTAAGTGAAGCGTTAGTATTCCCATCTCGTCTTTGATAACATTAAGCCCAAGGGTTTCAGAATAAAATTCATGTGCCTTTTCAATATCATCTGTTGAGAAACTGCTGAATGTACTCGTGTAGTGTAACATAGCGATCAGGGTTTGAGTTGATATTTCAACATCATGATTTTGCCTGAAAATGTCTGGCTTTCAACAAAATTTAAATTGAGTTTCTTTTCTATCTGGAACATCGGTTTACCACTGCCGAGGACAACCGGATAGATATATACCCGAAACTCATCTACCAAACCATGTTTGATAAAGGTAGATGCCAACCCGGCGCCTCCAACCATCAATAAGTTACCCGGCTGATTTTTCAATTTCTGAATTTCATCAGGATCTACCTCACGACGAAGTGAAGCGTTTCCCTCAACTTTTTCCAGTGTCTTTGAGAAGACAATTCGCTCCGTTTTTCGCCAGGCTTCTGCAAAGTCTCGTTCAACGTCCGCAGCCTCCGGATTTTGATCGGCGGTTAGCCAATAATCCATTGTCTCAGACAAACGCCGGCCATAAAAGTTGATGTCGACATTTCTCTCAAGTTCATTAAAATGCCAATGGAGTTCTTCTGAAGGGATCGACCAGTCAATTTTTCCATCGGAGTCTTCAATGAATCCATCAAGAGAAACATTTTGGACATAGAGAATCTTACGCATCTTGGTTACGGGTTACGGGTTACGGGTTACGGGTTACGGGTTACGGGTTACGGGTTACTGTGCTTTTTCGTCTACCTCAAAAATGCCGAACGTATTACCTTCCGTATCCAGGAAATATCCCTGCCAGCAAACTTTCGGCACAGCAAATTTTGGCATCGCCACCTGCCCTCCAAGTTTTTCTATTTTTTTCGCTGTAGCGTCAAAATCATCCACTTCTATAGAACATACGTAAGCATTGGTCCCGCATTCCGGGGGAGGAGTATCAGCCGGGCGTTTTAGTAAGCCGCCTCTCGTTCCGCCTGTTTCTATCCACCGGTATTCAACCGGGGCATGAGGATTTTTCTGAAATTTCCAGCCAAAAATTTCGCCATAAAAATCGGACGCTCTTTGAAGATCGTCAGCTTGAATTTCAAAATAAATGTGTGCCATTATTTTACTGATTACTAATTACTGATTTATCCTTGCGGCATTTTACTCATCTCCATGTACAAAGCATTCCATCGGTGTCCGTCTAAATCTGTAAAACCACAGCCATACATCCATCCCTGGATTTCTGACGGTTTTCCGAAAACCGTTCCGCCGGCCGCTTCCGCTTTTTGGGCAAGTTCATCCACTTCTTCACGGCTTTCTGCATCAAAGGAAATCAGGATTTCGGATGATTGATTGGTATCCGTAATTTCATTCTGTGCAGCATTTTTAAAAGTACTTTCATCAAGAAGCATCACTGCCACTTTTTTCTCACCCACTTCCATTGCGATCATGTTTTCCATTTCACGATTTTTAAATGAGAATCCGATTTTGGTGAAGAACTCTTTAGATTTTTTCAGGTTTTTCACCGGAAGGTTGAGCCAAAGTTCTTTCGTCATAATTCAATGATTTAAGATTAATGATTATGCTTTCTTCTTTTGATTTTCTTGCACTCTGAACAAGACAATTTCATCTATGAGATCGTATGGGATGGGGGCGTTCTTAGTGAAAATGATTGTTCCTTTTGAGGTTTTATACCCGGTTAGCCGGTCACGAAAAGCTACGATGGCCGAAGGGGTTGGAAACAGGCTGAAGTGATTTTTAAAAGCTGCAAAGTGAACTAAAATTCCGTTCAGACGAAAAGTTGGCATTTGGTAGCTGATCACTTCCTCGGCACCGGGAGCGGCCTTAAGGATGGTTTGTCTGATTTCTTGCAATATTTTCTGATCGTCATCCGGGAATGAATGGATGTAATCGTCTATGGTTTTAAAGTTTGTTTTTTCCATGAGAATCAGGATTTCCAGTTCACATTTTTTTCGCGGCTTTCCCAAGCCCGATATTTTGTAATATTCACAACAAGCTCCGTAGGCAGTGGTTTCTCATAAGGAAATTGAACAGAGCCGGATCCTGTTTTAAAATCTTTCAGTTCTTCTGCAAATTCTTCGAGTGAACTGGGTGTAGAGTAAAAACCGATGTGCTTTTTGAACCCTCCAAATACCACTAATATTCGTTCATCTACAAAAGCCGGCCGGCCCCATTTCATTTCCTCTTTGGCTTCGGGAATAGCCTTGCGGATTGTTTGACGTATTTCCTGTAATTCTCCCTGAATTTCTTTAGGAAAGGTATTGATGTACTCGTCAATGGTTGTGGGTTTCTTTTTAGCCATAAGTTTTTACGTAAAGAATTATCCTTCATACACTTTTTTGAGTGTAGCAATATCGAGCTTTTTCATCCTGAGAAGAGCATCCATCATTCGATCCCGCTTTTCTGTGACAGACCCATTCATATACTCTTCAATCATGGAGGGGACAATTTGCCAGGAAAGACCAAATTTATCTTTGAGCCAGCCACACTGTTCTGCATTTGGATCTGAAGAAAGTTTCTCCCAGTAGTAATCGATCTCTTCTTGGGTTTCGCAATTTACAACCAGTGAAATGGCTTCATTAAACTTAAAGTGTGGTCCGCCGTTCAGCGCCTGAAATTTATGCCCATTCAACTCAAAATCCACTGTCAGAACTGTTCCGGCTTTCTGCCCGTGAATCTCATGGCCGGCGTCTCCATAATAACTTGTATTCAGAATTTTGGAATTCTTAAAGACCGAGGTGTAAAAATTTGCTGCCTCTTCGGCTTGATGATCAAACCACAGGCAAGTAGTAATATGGTCTGGCGCATTCATGGTTTCTCTTTAATGTATTGTGAGGGAGTGATTTATAATATAAATGGTTGGCATTAATTATCAATTATCAGTGTGATCCGATTTCTTTTGCTTTCGTTTTTTTAACGTATAAGCAGTCAATCCACCTGCCGAAGTTACTCCTGCGGTTATCATTGCTGCGAATGCCAAACATGCGGGACACATAGTGGTTTTAGTTTTATTTGGAGTTATAAACAGAATATCAGTTATCCATACGTTGGTTTTTGAGGCCATCCAGTAGGCGAATCTTCCCAATCTTCTTGCCGGCCGTAGGGTGTCAGATCCAAATAGTTGTAATGCATGGCAACTAACTCAGTACCCCGGGTATACGTCGAGTAAGTGTGAAAAACATCTGTTCCGTGGCGGAGGAAAACACTTTTAGCGGGCATATCACCTTCATAATTATTTAGCCATTCAGCATTTTTTGCATCCTGGTAATTGTACGATGAATTTGCTCCTTTTTTAATCGTTGCCTGGAAATCATAATTAAATTCAGTTCCAATGGCTGAGTAAAAGGGGAAATCCCAGCCCTTTACCCTTTTCTCTTTTTCAATTCTTGATAAAGGTGCAAGGGCAACAGCGGCAAGAGTCAGGTCATGATCGTGCAGGTTTTTTAACAGCTTCTTTTTATAGTTTTGATCAGCCTCCATCGAGCATCCCGGGCAAAACCTATCGGGTCCATCAAAATACATAAAGTGATGAACCAGTAATTGGCGCCGCCCTTCAAACAGATCCAGCAGGCGTACCGTCCCCTTTGGGCCTTCAAAAAGGTACTCTTTTTCGATTTTAACCATCGGCAGCTGCCGCCTCTTAGCGTTAAGTTCGTCCCGCTTTCTCGTGATTTCTTTCTCTTCTAAAAGAAGCTCTTTTCGTTTTACAAGCCATTCTTTGCGGCTGACAATTTTTGGGAGTGCGATTTCTTTTGTTTTCATGTGTCCTCTAAACTTGATATCTATAAGTTTTGGCCCGGATAATAAACCATCCATTTTATTCCGAATTTGTCTGTAATCATTCCAAACATATTAGCCCATTCTGTTTTCATCAACGGCATATCGATTTCTCCACCGGCGGATAATCTGGTGAACAGCGTTTTAGCTTCATCTCTGCTGTCTGTTTCAAGCTGGATAGAAAAATTAGTTCCAGCCGTAATGGTTTGTCCTGACGCTTCGATGATGTCTGATGCATATAATGTTGTCTCGGCACCTATTGCCAGTGCCACATTGGCTACCTTATTCAGATCATCACCGGAGGCACCCATGTTATCTTCCAGATCCTTATATCTGTCAATTCGAAGCTCACCCCCAAAAACTGACTGATAAAAGGTGAAAACCTCTTCGGTATTACCGTTAAAACTGAGATATGGATTTACTGATTTCATATTGTATAGGTTTAGATTGTTAAAGTATTTGTGATTGAAATCCTTTTCATCAAATTCTACTGACTACCGTCACTCATAACTCATTGGCGGTTTCCCAAATCCTCTTCTCAAAATCCCGATCTGACCGATGTGGTACGCCGTATGATGATTGATAAATGCCCAAAGTTCGCCTTTAGAATTTGCCACCTGGTGGAATGGAGAAGGAGGAGTTTCACTGAGCTGCGAGTCTGTTAATCGCTTTAAGGCATTCTTTGTAGGTTGATAAAGATCATTCCATTCTTTTTTAATCTCCCCGATTGATGGATACGGGAAGTTGTCTTTCGCTTTTGACTGCATCATCACAGCAAACAAGTCATTCCACTTTACAACTACATCAACTCCGGCTGCCCTGGCCAGTCCATACTGTGAGTTCAAAAGGTGACCTGCCAGGTATTTTACATGATTGATATTTGTATCATTATACAATCTCTGGTTACTTTCCTCATCAGTAAATTCCTGCAACACATTATTGTAGAGGCGATGATGCAGGTCAAATTGTATCAATAGAAATTCTTTCATGATTTGCTTACTCCAGTTCCTGACTAATGGTCTGCAAATATTATAATGGCAGAAAAGCAAATATGTGGGGTGTGAATCCGCCAATATCACTGGTTGATTGCGACAATTGTATTTGATTAATTACAAATCATCAGCAGTGAGGGATTTTCCACAACTCATATCCAATCAACCTTAATTCTTTCAAGTCATGAAACACGTTTCCATTCTTATACCTCGTGGCCATACCAGTGTTGTTAACATTGGCGGAACGCATCAGATTTTAAACATGGTGAACCAAATTTTGGCAGGGATGCAGAGTCCGCCTGTTTTTGACGTTCACCTGGTTGGGCTTGAAAGAGAAACCAGGCAGAGTCACGGACTATTTTCTGTCGCACCTGATTGCCTGATTGACGAAGTAAATTCAACAGATCTTATTATTATCCCCGCTATCCATGACGATCTTGAAAAAGCTCTGGAAAGAAACAAAGAATTTATACCGTGGATTGTTCAGCACTATAAAGAAGGGGCAGAGGTGGCAAGCTTTTGTGTGGGTGCTTTTTTCCTGGCTGCAACGGGCCTTTTAGACGGAAAACAGTGCGCAACACACTGGATGCATGCAAATAATTTCAGAGACCGATTCCCGAAAGTGGATGTGGTTGATGAAAAAATCATGACCGAAGAAGACGGAATTTATACAAGCGGCGGGGCGTATGCTTTCCTGAATCTTGTTCTGCACCTGATCGAGAAATATGCGGGACGAGAAACCGCCGTTGTGGCATCCAAAGCATTTTCCATTGACATTGATAGGGACAGTCAGTCTGCCTTTATCATTTTTGAAGGACAAAAAGATCATGGTGATGATAAAGTGATCAGGGCTCAGAAATACATAGAAGATCACTACCAGGAAACCATCCGGGTGGATGATTTGGCGGATCTGTTTGCTATCAGCCGAAGAACACTGGAACGACGATTCAAGAAAGCGACATCCAATACGGTTACGGAATACATTCAACGCGTGAAAGTGGAAGCTGCGAAAAAAGACCTTGAGAGAACACGAAAAAATGTAAACGAAGTGATGTACGATGTGGGCTATTCCGACACTAAATCATTTCGCGATCTTTTCCGAAGAATTACCGGCCTTACGCCCATTGAATACCGCGATAAGTATAATCGGGATGCTGTAGCTGTTTAATTTCTTCGATTCTTCGCGTAATTTTCCGTTTCAAGATGAGAACCCACAACGACGAAAACCTGAGATCATGCGAATCATAGCCATCGAAGTAGAAAAACCCGGATTAAGTAAAAGAGATTTTGTGCCCCACTTGAGAGACGAAGCCAAAGAAGGATGGGAGCTGTACAAAGAGGGGTTTATCCGTGAAATGTATTTCCGGGATGATAAACCCGAGGCCGTCTTAATTCTCGAAGCAAAGGATGTGGAGGAGGCCGCAAAGAAATTGTCAAAACTGCCGCTGGTGAAAAACGGTTTGATTACTTTTGAGCTAATACCCCTTCAACCTTATTATGGGTTTGAGCGGTTATTTGAATAGGAATCTGAAAAATGTGGATGAATCATAACCGCAAAGCACACTTGATCAGATTTTAAGCCCGATCATTTAATTATAATTCTTTTCTCGATGAGCCTCTTATGGCTGATCGTGGGTTTAGCTGCTTTTCTGTATGATGTGAATCTAAAAGCGATCAAAATACAGGTAGATCAGCTATCATGATTCTCTTGTTGGGATTTTATTGAAGAGCATTCTTTTTGGTAATAATCAGTCCTGGATTTTAAGAATCCGGAAATAGTTTTAAGAATTGTTATAGTATGAGATGTGAATCAAAAAAAATCCCGGATCCAAAAATGAATCCGGGATTTTGAGTACCGCGTACGGGATTTGAACCCGTGTTACCGCCGTGAAAGGGCGGCGTCCTAAACCCCTAGACGAACGCGGCAATTGTGAGATAATAGATGTGAGTCATGAGAATTATTTAGTCTCACATCTCAAGTCTCATATCCCAAATCTAAATAGATGGGAGCCTGATGGGATTTGAACCCACGGCCTCCAGGGCCACAACCTGGCGCTCTAACCAACTGAGCTACAAGCTCCGAGTAAAGTACCGCGTACGGGATTTGAACCCGTGTTACCGCCGTGAAAGGGCGGCGTCCTAAACCCCTAGACGAACGCGGCAGGTATCAAAACAATAATTCAAAAAAAAGAGGCGACAGGCGGATTCGAACCGCCGTACGAGGTTTTGCAGACCTCTGCCTAACCACTCGGCCATGTCGCCTTTGTTAATGTCGCCTCTGAATGATCAGTAAAACAAATTAATGCTTGTATATCATTCAAATCAATAAAAATTTCCGTACGCCCGACAGGACTCGAACCTGTAACCTGCTGCTTAGAAGGCAGCTGCTCTATCCAGTTGAGCTACGGGCGCTCGTTTAATTCTCAATGCTGAATTACTGAATTTTGAATGGAAACTGCTTCGCACCCGTCATAATTCAAAATCAATAATTCATCATTTGTTTTGTCGGGGAGACAGGATTTGAACCTGCGACCCTTCGCTCCCAAAGCGAATGCGCTACCGGCCTGCGCCACTCCCCGAAATTCATTCAAAAATTGTGAGAATGAATATCTTTAAATCAGAATGTCAAAAGAATTACAAGATAAAAGTTTTAGAATCTGATTGCAATTTCTATCCGCTTAATTTTTTGAAGATTTAAAGAAATCTCGCCAGAGTTCTGAGAGAAATCCGATTGAGTAGGCTGTAAGTTGAGTGAAAGCAGCAACTACCGATAAAAGAGCAATCTTTAAACTTTTCCCTTTCAGGAGTGATTCCATAAAAAAAATCAATGCATAAATCAGGTATAGAAGGTAAAGGTGTTTCAGAACGTAGACATCGAAAACTAAAAATAGAATGGATGCTATCAGGCCAACCAGAAAAAAAGTAGGGAACAGGTGTACAAGCTTTACTTCTTCGGGATAAAATCGCCGAATGTTAATTCTTGCACGGCCAAAAAAGTGTAGCTGCCAAAAAAATTGCTTGAGGTTTGTTCGCCGTTTATGATAGACGTACGCGTCTTCAATCAAAACCGACTTAAATCCGCTTTTGATGATCCGCATACTCAATTCCAGGTCTTCACCCATTCGGGTAATTTTATACCCACCTGTTTTTTCAAAAACCTCGCGACTGATTCCCATATTAAAACTACGCGGGTGGAATCCTCCAAGATTTTTTTTATTTCCACGAATCCCGCCTGTTGTGAGAATGGAGGTCATGCTGAAATTGATCGCTTTCTGAAGAGGAGTGAAGGAAGAGAGGGCTCTGTCTGGTCCACCCCAGGCGTCTGCCGGATTTTTTGCCAAAAACTGATTTACTACTTCAAAATAGTGTTCCGGGATGATACAGTCTGAATCAAAAACAACGAAATAATCCCCTTTTGCTCTTTTAAAACCAAAATTCCTTGAGAATCCCTGGCCACTGTTTTCTTTGTAAAAATACCTGATGTTCAATGAATTCGAGAATTCATCAACTATTTTTTCTGAAGATTTTTGGGAACCATCTTCAACAATTAGAACTTCAAAGTGGGTGTACGTTTGTTTGGTAAGGCTTTCGAGCAGCTCATAAATTTCATCCGGCCGGTTATAAACCGGAATGATGATAGAGTAGAACATCTGTGCATTTCATTACAAAATTCTCGTTCTTTCAGTGAATTTGAATATAACAACATTAAGCTTTCAATCGATGAAGTTTCTTTTTACGGCGATCCTCTTTTTTTGTAGTTCCTCTCTTCTTTTTTCACAAAATATTAATATCGAATCACCAGCAGATCAAAACTCATATTCCACGAATACATTCTCTGCGAATGGAGGTACCATTACGATTTCTAATGATCAATTTGTTTTGGGATCAACAACGGTAACGAATCCGGTGGCTTGGTCACTTTCTTCATCCAACCAAAAAGCTTCTTTCCTCCAAAGGGAAAATGGTATAAACCTGATGAGTTATAATTCTGAAGGCGAGTTGCTTGCTCAAAGAAATATGGAGTTTTTTGTTCCAACGGATAACACGGTGAATACCTACCAGTTTGATTCAGGCAGAATTGTGCTCCGTGATAATGTTGCCAATTTTACTTTTTTAAATTCAAAGGCTGAAACGGCTTATTCGGTATCCAATAGTTCGGGAAGTATGGATGGTGAAAGAGAATCTCAATTAGCAGCAGATGCATCTGGGAATACCATTGTGCTTTATAATCCGGTTATTTCTTTTGGTTCGCAGACCGGTTCCAGAGCCCAGCTGGTCTATGGAGATAGAAATACCGAGGTCTTTTTTAACAGCAGAACTGAAGAGATTCAGAATCTACGCGTGAGTGATGACGGCTCTTTTATCACGATTTTATTGAATGGAGGAGGTGGAAGCAGAATTGCAATATTTGACAGGTTTGGAAATGAGATTTTTGACATTGAGTCAGATGAAAATTTAGTCGGTGCCACATTGAATGAAAACGCATCGCATCTCACAATCTACTCAAGTGGAAGGGTACAGGTTTACGAAATTCCCGATGGTGGCCGTGTTGGTAGTGCCTCATCAAGAAGTTCAATCATTTTTGCAGGGTATGATCCTGGGAGTCAAACGATTATCGCTTTGGGCGGAACCCAGAATGGAATAGAGATTAGTGAACCGGAAATCACTGCGGTTAGCATATCTGCGAGAGAAATAGCGAGACAGGAGGTGCCTTTTTCCATTTCCACATTAGATGCAAATCGGCTCGATTTAGCAAAAAATGGAGCTAAATATGAAATTGAAGGTTTAAATCGCAGGCTTTTTGTTGGAGTCTCTTTTTGAATGCACCCTTCTTTAATGGAGGGTAATAAAAAAAGCACGTGACTGATGGGCCACGTGCTTTTTTCTATTCTTAGCTATTTAATTCCCTGTGTCAGGCTTTTGCTTCCTGTTCAGATTCTTCCGAAGGAGAATTGTCTTCATCACTATTGCTAGCGGATGATGACGGTTCGGATGTTTCAGGTTCCGTCCAGTCGAACTCAAGTCCGTCGCGTGATTTGTTCATCTTAATTTTGATGACAGACCCTGCCGGGTGATCTACACCAAGCAGTTCTTCCGCAAGCGGATCTTCAACATATTTTTGAATAGCTCTTTTCAGAGGACGTGCACCAAATTTCTGATCAAATCCTTTGTCAGATATAAAATCTTTGGCTCCTTTTGTGAGCTCAAGTTCATATCCAAGATTCCGGATTCTTACGAAGAGTTCGTCAGAAAGGATGTCGATGATCTTGAAGATGTCTTCTTTTTCCAGTGGTTTGAATGTTAAAACATCATCAATTCTGTTCAAAAACTCCGGATTAAAGACTTTTTTGAGAGCATCCTGGATGGTTGATTTCATCTGTGCGTAGTCGAACGCGCTGTCGCCGGCAGAGAACCCGATCCCTTGACCCATATTTCGAATATCACGCGCACCAATGTTGGATGTCATGATAATAATGGTATTTCGGAAATCGACTTTTCGTCCAAGGCTGTCAGTAAGAATTCCATCATCCAGCACCTGCAGAAGAATGTTAAATACATCCGGGTGTGCTTTTTCAATTTCATCAAGAAGAACAACGCTATATGGCTTTCTGCGAACTTTCTCGGTTAAAATTCCACCTTCTTCATAACCAACATATCCGGGAGGCGCACCCACTAATCTGGATACACTGAATTTCTCCATGTACTCACTCATATCAATTCGAATGAGGGCTTCATCCTTATCGAACAGATATTTTGCTAATACTTTGGCCATTTCCGTTTTTCCTACGCCGGTTGGTCCAAGGAAAATAAATGAACCGATCGGCCGCGCCGGATCTTTCAGGCCGGCCCGCGTTCGCTGGATAGCTTTTGTAAGTTTTACGATTGCTTCATCCTGACCAACAATATTCTTGCCGAGTTCTTCCCGCATTTTGAGAAGCTTCTGACCTTCTTTCTGGCTGATTTTGTTGACCGGAACACCACTCATCATAGCAACTACAGAGGCAACATCTTCTTCAGTTACATCATAAACAATGTGTTCGGATTCTTTTTCCCACTCTTTTTGAGCTTGTTCGAGCTCTTCGATCAGCCGTTTTTCAGAATCCCGCAATCGGGCGGCTTCTTCAAACCGTTGTTTTTTAACCATGGAGTTTTTCTCCTGGCTGGTTTTTTCGATCTCCTCTTCGAGGGAAAGAATATGGTCCGGCACCGTGATGTTCGACAAGTGAACACGTGCACCAACCTCATCAAGCGCATCAATAGCTTTATCGGGGAGGAAGTGATCGGTTACATATCGGTCAGTCAGTTTCACGCAAGCCTCAATTGCCGCGTCATCATATTGAACGCTATGATGTTTCTCGTACTTCCCTTTAATTTGATTAAGAATTTCGAGCGTTTCATCAAGCGTGGTTGGATCAACCATAATTTTCTGGAACCGCCGTTCGAGAGCACCATCTTTCTCGATATACTGCCGGTACTCATTCAAAGTTGTAGCACCAATCGCCTGAACTTCACCACGGGCAAGAGCCGGCTTCAGCATATTGGATGCATCAAGCGAACCGCTTGCACCACCGGCACCTACAATGGTATGGAGTTCATCGATAAACAGAATAACATTATCGGTTTTTTCCAATTCACTCATAACCGCCTTCATTCGTTCTTCGAATTGGCCGCGGTATTTGGTTCCGGCTACAAGAGCAGCCAGATCAAGTGCAATCACCCGCTTGTCGTAAAGAACTCTGGAAACTTTTCTTTCCACAATTCTTGAAGCCAATCCCTCGGCGATTGCAGTTTTACCAACTCCCGGTTCTCCAATAAGAACGGGGTTGTTCTTTTTGCGGCGGCTCAGAACCTGGGCCACACGCTCAATTTCCTTTTCCCTACCAATGATAGGGTCAAGCTTGCCATCCTCAGCGAGTTGTGTAAGATCTCTGCCAAAATTGTCGAGTACAGGTGTTTTTGACTTTTCCATTTTCTTTTCTCTGGAGCTACCGGATGATTGTGAACCTTTGGATGATGACGGTGGAGTAGAAGAACTCGCCGTACGGGCGTCGCTTTGATCGGTATCGCGGGTATTCCCGGAGATGATCATATCCAGTTCTTCACGGACAGCGTCATACGAAACACTAAACTGTTGTAGAATTTGAGCAGCAATATTTTCCTCATCTCTAAGCAGAGATAAAAGGAGGTGCTCAGTACCTATTGTATCACTTTTATATAGTTTTGCTTCGAGATAGGTAATTCTTAAAACCTTCTCGGCTTGTTTGGTGAGCGGAATGTTCCCAACGGTTACCGTTCCTCCGGTACCACGGACAGTATCCTCAATTGTCTTTTTTAATTTAAACAGATCACAATTCAGATTTTTCAGGATGCGAATGGCAACTCCATCACCTAATCGCACGATTCCCAGAATGAGGTGTTCCGTGCCAATATAATCATGGCCTAACCGGAGTGCCTCTTCACGGCTGAATTGAATTACATCACGAACTTTACTTGAAAAATTACCCTCCATAGCGGGACCTAAAAGATTTGTCGTTGCTAACTTTTTTAGCGTAACGAGTGAAGTAGTTTTTTAGTTCATTCACCTACGAAAGTAGTATGGTGAAAATGCAAATGCAAACAATTGAAACAGGAATTTAAAATTTCCTGAATTCCTGACGGGTAATATTAGAAGAGAGGAGTACCGGTCATTTCTTCAGGCTGCTCCAAACCCATTATTTTTAGAAGAGTTGGAGAAACATCGGCGAGTATTCCATTTTTTAGTGAAACATTGCGATCCGTTACTAAAACAACAGGCACAGGAACCGTTGTATGTGCCGTGTGAGGGCTTCCATCCGGCTGGACCATACAGTCTGCATTTCCATGGTCGGCAATGATGAGCACTTCAAATCCATTTTCCACAGCTGTTTCTGTAACACGTTTCAGTTGTTTGTCAACGGTTTCGATAGCTTTAACGGCAGCTTCCATAATGCCTGTGTGGCCAACCATATCCGGATTGGCAAAATTTAAAATCGCCAGGCTGTAATCTTTTTTAAGAGCTTCAACCAGTTTGTCACCAACTTCGGGGGCACTCATTTCCGGTTGTAAATCGTATGTTGCAACCTTTGGACTTGGTACTAAAATCCGATCTTCTCCTTCGTTTGGAGTTTCAACCCCTCCATTGAAGAAATACGTTACATGCGGATATTTTTCAGTTTCAGCTATGCGTAACTGTTTCAATCCCTGCTTGCTCACATATTCGCCAATTGTATTTTTCAGGCGGTTAGGAGGAAAAGCAACATGTGTAAAGGAGTTGAATGTGTCGTCGTAGTCGGTAAAAGTAATATAGTGGAGATCAAGATCTTCAGTTTCAAATGGAATCTCATCAAAACGGAAGAGAGCTTTTGTGATCTGGCGCGCCCGGTCTCCCCGGATATTAAAGAAGATCAGTACATCACCTTTTTCGATTCGGCTGTTCTCAGAAGTTTTGATCCGATGTGGCATCAGGAACTCATCGGTAATATCATTCGCATAACTTCTTTCGAAAACTTCAGAAGCCTGGTCAACTTCTGTTCCCTTGCCGTGAATCAGGAGATCGTAGGCTTGTTGGGTTCGCTCCCAGCGGTTATCACGATCCATTGCGTAATATCGCCCAACAATTGAAGCGATTGTGCCAACACCAATTTCTTCAGCTTTTTGCTCAAATTGTTTCAGGTACTCAGCGCCGCCATTTGGGGAGGTATCTCGTCCATCGGTAAATGCATGGACATACGCATTATCGATGCCATACTTCTCAGCCATTTTGAGAAGTGCATACAGATGCTCGTTATTGCTGTGAACTCCGCCATCAGAAAAAAGCCCCATAAAGTGAATTTTTCCTTTCTCTTTGGCTTTTTCAAATCCGGTGGTCAGAATCTCATTCACAAAAAACTCTCCCTCTCTGATTGACTTATTAATTCTTGAGAGCTCCTGCCATACAATTCGGCCGGCACCAATATTAAGGTGGCCTACTTCAGAGTTTCCAAACTGACCGTCGGGCAAACCTACATCTTCGCCGCTGGCAGAAAGTTGAGCATGTGGATATTTTTCGATCAGTGAATCGAAAAATGGTTTATTGGCTTTATCAACGGCACTAACTTCTGGATTTTCGGCAATACCGAAGCCGTCTAATATAACAAGCAGAGCTTTAGACAATGTTACGACAGGTTATTTACGTGTGTGGTAAGCTGAGATTTTTTTCTGGCTGCTGTATTCGGATGAATAATATTTTTAACAGCCAATCGGTCAATAAAGCTAACCGCTTCTTTCAGGCTCTTTTCAGCTTGTTCTTTATCTGATGCAGACATTACTTTTTTAACAAGCGTTCTCATCTTAGAGCGACGTGTATTGTTGTGTGCTCTGCGCTTTTTACTTTGGCGCAAACGTTTAATTGCTGATTTATGCTGTGGCATAACTGGTGTTACTCTTTATAATTTAAATACTCTTTAGTGTTCAGAACCATAAAATTAACGCTTCTATATTCAAGTTACAAGAAGTGATTGAATGTTTAGAATAAAAAATTTAATTTAGCTGTTCTCTGATATGATCATAGTAATTGATGGGCCGGCTGGATCCGGCAAAAGTTCTACCGCAAAGAAAATAGCCGAATTGCTCGATATCCAATATCTCGATTCGGGTGCACTCTATAGAGCGCTTACTTTTTTATGGTTGAGAACGGAACCATCCGATCTGTCGAAGTTCTTTGAAATGTTGCCGGATGTAAAACTGGAAACTGAATATGTGCATCCAACCTTTCAGGTAAAAATGAATGGTGAGGATATCACAAAAGAAATTCGGAGCCAGGAAGTTGCAAACCATGTAAGTGAAATGGCTGCTGAACCAAAGGCGCGATCATTCGTGAATCAATACATGCGAAAGCTTGTTAAACATGATACATACATTGCGGATGGGCGCGATCTCGGAACAGCTGTTTTCCCAAATGCAGATTTGAAATTTTATATGGACGCTTCATTAGAAGAAAGGGCGAAACGGCGTTACCGTGAATTAGAGTCCATTGAGGCTCATGTCACTTTTGAAGATGTGAAACAAAATCTTAAAGAAAGGGATTATAAAGACAGTAACCGCAGTGCCGATCCGCTAAAAAAAGATGATGGCGCAATTTTAATTGATACAACCGGAAAAACATTTGATGAACAGATCAGCGAAATGGTTGAGATCATCAGAGAAAAATCAAACTAAAACAATAATTAAACCCTGTATTTCGAAAGTCGAAATGCAGCAGATTTCAACAGGTAACTAAATGACTGACGAAGTAAACAAAAATAACGAAGAACAAGAATTAGAAGAAGTAGAGACTACTGTAGCTACCGAAACTGCAACAGAAGAAGCAGAAACGGAAGAAACGGTTGAAAATGAGGAAGCTGTTGCCGAAACGGAAGAATCATCTGAAGAAGTTGAAGAAGAGAGTCCTAAGAAAAGAATTCCAACCTTTACCGGCGAAGTAGAAGGAGAAACCTATACGTTTGATCAACTCCAGGCTGCTTCAGAAGACTATACGGATGAAGAATTTCACGAGCTTGCAGGAATGTATGAGAATACGCTCAGTGAAATTGAAGAGAAAGAGATTGTAACAGGTATTGTTGTATCCGTAGATGAAAAATATGTAATTGTTGACATCGGATTTAAATCCGAAGGTATTGTACAGGCAAACGAATTTTCAAATAAGGTTTTAGAAAACCTTGCCCCCGGCGATGAAGTGGAAGTTTTCCTCGATAAAGTGGAAGACAGAGAAGGACAGCTGATTCTTTCACGGAAAAAAGCTGATATTCTTCAGGCTTGGGAAAATCTTGAAAGCTCTTACGAAACCGGCGAAGTTATTGAAGGATATATTCAGCGACGTATCAAAGGTGGTATGGTTGTGGATGTATTCGGAATTGACGCGTTCCTTCCGGGTTCTCAAATCGACGTTCGACCTGTTCGCGATTTTGACGCTTATGTTGGAAAAACCATGGAATTCCAGGTTGTAAAACTCAACATGCAGGCGGAAAACGTGGTTGTTTCTCACCGCGCTCTTATTGAATCTGATCTTGAAGATCAGCGTCAGGAAATTCTCGAAACCATCGAAGCCGGCCAGGTTCTCGAAGGTATCGTGAAAAACATTACCGACTTCGGTGTGTTTATCGATCTTGGCGGTGTAGACGGTCTGCTTCACATTACAGACCTCTCATGGGGTCGTGTTGAGCATCCAGAAGAGATTGTTAAACTCGATCAGCGCATGAACGTTGCCGTTATCGATTTTGATGAAGACTCCAAACGAGTATCCCTTGGTCTGAAACAACTTCAGCCGCATCCATGGGATGAAATTTATGAGAAATATCCTGAGAACATGCGGGTTCAGGGACGTGTGGTTTCTATTGCCGATTACGGTGCGTTCATCGAGCTTGAAAAAGGCGTTGAAGGGTTGATCCATATCAGTGAAATGAGCTGGACACAACACATCAAACATCCTTCTCAACTTGTTCAGAAAGATGACATTATTGAATGTGTGGTTCTGAACATCAACGAAGATGAGAAGAAAATCTCTCTTGGTGTGAAGCAGCTTGAAAAAGATCCCTGGGAAGATCTTCTCGACAGATACCCAATCGGATCTACTCACAAAGGAGAAATTCGCAACCTCACCAACTTTGGTGTATTTGTTGAACTCGAACCGGGAATCGACGGACTTATCCACGTTTCGGATCTGAGCTGGACAGAAAAAGTTGAGCACCCGAACGAAGTTGTTGATAAAGGACAGGAAATTGAAGTTGTAATTCTTGCTGTTGATTTTGACAACCGACGTATCACTCTGGGACACAAGCAGGTTCAGGAAAATCCGTGGGAGAAATACGCGGAAGAGTATGGACTCGGCTCCAAAGTAAAAGGCGAAGTTTCCAAGATTACAGATAAAGGAATGTTTGTGAAATTGGATCTTGGTGTGGATGCTTTCCTCGCCGGCAATAAACTTGCTGATTCTGTTGAAGATCTGAAAGAAAACTTCAAAGAAGGTGATACCGTTGAAGGATTTGTGGTAGAGTTTGACGAGTCAAGCAAAACGATCGAATTGTCTCAGATTGAAGATGATGTGAAGAAGAAAAAGCCAAAAGCGAAAAAATCTGAGAAATCAGAAAGTGTAGAAACGGGAACACCTACGTTAGGTGAGGTTTCCGGTTTGGCTGATAAACTTGCTGAGAAAGAAAAAAACGAAAAAGAGAAGTAGTTCACTTCACATAACTTCTCTTTAGTTAATTATGTCAAGGCCTCTGTTAAAAGCAGAGGCCTTTTTTTATGAGATGCTTGTGAGAATGAGAAGCATGATTTACAAGAAAATCAAGAGATAGATGGTTTAATAACAGAATGAACTCTTCTGAAATGTCAGCAGACCTATGCCGAAAATGATACATCATTATAATCTTGTATCAACTACATTAGGTGACACAAAAAAGAGTGAATAACTTTTTAGGTCATTATTGATATAAAAAACCTGAGCATGGTCAATGCCGCATATTGTTTTACACTCGCGTGCAGTTTATCTATAAATAATTGATCACAGGTAGGAAGAACCGGTTTTGAGCCTAAACTAAAGAATCACTTTTCGATGAAAAAGAAAACAGCGTCGTTCGTTGAGTTGGTTGTACTTTTTACTTTACTGTTCGTTTCCCGATTGTAAGTGTAGGCCACATTGCGAATTGAGTTCAATTCTTTTTTTGTAGAATATTCAACCCGTATTGCATCACCATTTGGTTCTAATTTTGAAATCGCTTCTTTCAATTTTTCGTACTTGGATCTACTTTTCCTGGAGACCTTGACTTTTGATCTCGGTACAATTTTAATTTTCATAAGTTTCTCTTATTGTCTGCGCGCTTTAATATTATTCATTAATAAATATCTTAGTTGAATTTAAATCAAGTCTATTTCTTGTTAATGAATAATTTTATTTTAAATCAATTATCAATTAAAAATATTTAATAAAATCTATTTTAAATATATAGTTTAAAATCATATCTCATTATTCTTGGAATAGTGAATAGGTAACAACTTTTTCGTTAAATGTTTGTAATAGAATTTAATACAGAAGGGAGTATTCGATCCGAGATAAGATTAGGATCATGAATAGGAGGAAAAATGGAATGGGGAAAAGAAGAGAAAAAAGCACCGGATATTCGCATCCGGCGCTTTTGAAAAGTGGCGTTTATAAAACTATGGTACCTGCACGTTCGACAGAATTTTCTTAATGATGTCTTCAGAGGTAATGTCTTCAGCTTCGGCCTCAAATGTTGGAATGATTCTGTGCCTAAGTATATCGAGTGTAATTGTACGAACGTCTTCAGGCGTTACGTAAGCTCTGTGCTGCATAAAAGCATGAGCGCGTGATGCAAGATTCATATTGATCGATGCACGGGGAGAGGCACCAAATGAAATCAGGTCGCCAAGTTCGGGCAGATTATAATCAGCTGGATTTCTGGTCGCAAAAATAAGATCTACGATATAACGCTCTACTTTTTCATCAACATAAATCTCATTAATCACCTTTCGGGCGTCGAGGATCTGCTCAGGAGTTACCACGGCATTCAATTCCGTCTTCTTACCTGTTTTTGCCATCCGGCGCATAATCTCGAGTTCCTCACTTTTTGAAGGATACCCAATTTTTAATTTCAGCATGAAACGGTCCACCTGGGCTTCAGGCAAGTTATATGTACCTTCTTGTTCCACAGGGTTTTGAGTGGCAAGCACAAGAAACGGAGCTTCCAGCTTGAAGGTTTCTTCTCCAATGGTCACCTGGCGTTCCTGCATGGATTCGAGCAAGGCACTCTGAACTTTTGCCGGAGAACGGTTAATCTCATCAGCTAAAACAATATTAGAAAAAATGGGACCTTTTTTTACGGTAAACTTCATCTCCTTTTGATTGTAAATGAGAGTACCGATAAGGTCGGCCGGGAGGAGATCGGGAGTGAACTGAATGCGTTGAAATTTGGTGCTGATGACGGTTGCCAGCGAAGAAACGGTCAGGGTTTTGGCTAATCCGGGAACGCCTTCCAGTAAAACATGACCATCAGCCAGGAGCCCGATCAAAAGGCGGTCAATCATATAACGCTGCCCTACGATGATCTTATCAAGTTCGCTGTAAATGTCATCGATAAATGCACTGTGGCGTTCAATTTTTTCACCAAGTGCCTGCATATCAACTGTTGTGCTCATATCAAATTTCAGTTAGATGTTGCTATTCAAATTACTATCTTTTCAAACTCTTAAAAGCGGTTTATAATGAACGAATAATAATGCTTAGCTGCAAAATTTACATGTTCAAAAACCACAGTTTTCGAGAGTTTTTATTGATTCTAACTAATTGATACATGGATTTATTTGAAGCGATTTTTTTAGGAATTTTACAGGGCATCACAGAATTTTTACCCGTTAGCAGTTCCGGCCATTTGGTATTGGCACAGGCACTTTTGGGCCGTGATCTGGAGACCGGTATTACCTTCGAAATAGTTGTTCATTTCGGCTCATTTTGCAGCATCGTTCTATATTATCGCAAACTGATTGGCGAAATCATACGCGATGTACTGAAAAGTATAACCCCGCAAGGATTGAAATCCGGGATGTACAAAACCAATTCCAATGTAAAATTCAGTCTCTTTATCCTGGTGAGTATGATTCCAGCCATGATTGTTGGATTTACCATGCGTGATGCAATCGAAAACCTGTTTCTGAATCCTTTTTTTGTATCGTGTATGTTATTGATTACCGGCACATTACTGTTCTCAACGAAATTCGTAAAAAATCCGGAAGGGGAGATGACATTATTCCGAAGCCTGATGATGGGAATTGCACAAGCCTTTGCCATCATTCCGGGCATCAGCCGTTCAGGTTCTACAATTTCGGTAGGCCTTTTTGCAGGAATTAAGAGAGAGGAGGTTGCTAATTTTTCTTTCCTGATGGTTCTTCCCGTACTTGCCGGGGCGATGCTGCTTGCTGTCATGGATTTGATGGAAACGGGAATTGAAACGGCTGCGATTTTTGTTTTAATCACAGGTTTCCTGGCGTCATTTCTATCAGGATACCTTGCCTTAAGCTATCTGGTAGCATTATTGAAAAGAGAAAAATTCTTCTACTTTTCTTACTACTGCTGGATCGTTGGCATCGTCGGAATTGTTTATTTTTTATGAATTTGAAAAACCTTCGATCAGCTTGAAGGCATTTTTAAATTTAGGTACCTTTAAGAGCGTTTAATTAAACGATCAGAATGGACACGTTCACTTTTATCTTTCTTGCAGTACTGGCCATTGCATCAGGACTGGGAATGGTTTTGAACAAAAACACCGTGAGTAGTGCGCTTTTTCTTGTTCTGAATATGATATCCATTGCCGGCCTTTACCTTCTCTTGCAGGCACAATTCCTTGCACTTATTCAAATTCTTGTCTACGCCGGCGCAATTATGGTTCTGTTCCTTTTTGTGATTATGCTGTTGAATGTTGATGACGAGGAATCCCTTTTTAGTAAAATCAGGATGAAGTATATCTCAGCTTTTTTGCTGGGAGTAGTAGTGCTTAGCTTGGTATTGTACAGTTTTGAAGGAGTTGTTGATATACTCCCGGAAATTTCGCCGGACATGCAAACAGTCGGAACCGTTGAAGCGCTCGGTGACGTACTCTACACCGACTATCTATTTGCATTTGAAATGACAGCCATTTTGTTAACAGCTGCTGTGGTTGGGGCACTCATGATCGCACAATTCAAGAAAAATAAGGAAGGAGTTTCAGAATGATTGAGATTGATTGGTACCTGTCATTAAGTGCGGTTCTGTTTGTGATTGGATTAGTTGGAGTACTCATCCGTAGAAATGCCATTGTGATTTTTATGTGCGTAGAACTAATGCTGAATGCTGTAAATCTTACCCTTATTTCATTCAGTTCTTATCATGGAGATGTAACCGGCCAGATGCTGGTTTTCTTTTCTTTGGCAGTGGCTGCGGCCGAAGCCGTGATTGGCCTGGCCATTATCCTTGCCATTTTCAGAAACAACCTTTCTGTTGATATTACAAAAGTTAATTTGCTGCGCTGGTAAATCAATTTTCTGTGCGGTAATCAATCACACAAAAAAGCTTAATCCAAAAGCGAGTGCAAATCCCACCACGGAGATAATTGTCTCCATCATGGTCCAAGATCGGAGCGTGTCTTTTTCGCTCATGCCAAAGTAACGGCTGACCAACCAGAAACCACTATCATTTACATGAGAAAGCGTTGTTGAACCGGCAGCAATAGCCAATACAATAAGCGCTTTTTGCGGATCGCTGATGTCGAAAGAAACCATGATAGGGGCAAGGATACCGGCGGCTGTAATCATTGCAACTGTAGCGGAGCCCTGAGTTACGCGGACAGCCGCTGCAATTAACCACGCTAAAACGATTAGCGGCAATCCAAGGTCGGCCATGCCGCTTGCGAGCATATCACCTACACCGCTGTTCACTAAAACCTGTTTGAAAACCCCGCCGGCACCCGTAATTAAAATAATTACACCGGCTGGTTTCATGGCTTCCATACTCAGTTTTGATAACTGATCGCGTGAGGTTCCCCGGCGAACTCCCAACCAATACATGGCAATTAATACCGCAATGGTTAAAGCACTGAAAGGATGACCGATGAAGATGAGAAATTCTGTCCAAAATTGAGGTTCCGTTACACCTTGATCAATCAAAGCCTGAGTAATTGTATTCCCCAGAATCAAAAAAAGTGGTACAGAAATAATCAGAATAAGGAGAGTGAATGGGGGAAGCTCGGTATCCTCTTTTGTTTCATTCTCTTCCATATCCACATAATCGGGTACGGAAATATGGATTTTATTTCCGATGTATTTACCGAAAATGGGTCCGGCTATAATTGCAGTAGGAATTCCAACAATAAAACCGAGTAAGATAACCCATCCAAGATCTGCCCCAAGAATATCGGCCACGGCAATGGGGCCAGGCGTTGGAGGAATAAATGCATGGGTTACAGCCAGCCCGGCGAGTAAAGGAATACCGTAATAGAGAAGTGATTTTCCCGTGTCTCGTGATAACGCATAAATAAGCGGCACCAAAATAATGAATCCCACATCCAGGAAAACAGGTATGGCAACTACAAAACCCGTGATAACCATAGACCAGGGGGCTTTATCACGGCCAAATTTTCGAATCAGGGTTCGGGCAACAGATTCTGCTCCGCCGGAATGTTCAAGAATCTGTCCAAAAATAGCTCCAAGGCCAACCACGGTTGCTACAAACCCGAGTGTTCCGGCCATTCCTTCCTGCATGCTGTTAAGCACATCAACGGCCGGCATTCCCGCTCCCAATCCTACCACAATGCTGGCGATCAGAAGTGAAATAAATGCGTTTATCTTGAATCGCGTAACCAACAAAAGTAGCAGAACGATTCCAATTATGGTAGCAGCCAATAGCTGAAAATTTTCCATGGACACAATATTTAAGTATGGATTTTCCCCGTTGGTGTTGAAACAGTCCTTTTGTTTTGTCAGTAAAAAATTGTTTAAACCCAACATGTATTAGATTTAAAAAAGAAGATCGTACTGAGGATGTAAGAATCCAAAAGAAATAGGCACCGGTTTGAGTATATGATTAAAAAAAATGATTAATGTAGAATAGGCATAATCGATTTTTCAGGTGTATTTTGTATGAACAGAAGGATTAATATCCACGTAATTTATGAAGTCCATTTTCCTATATCTTTTGTTGATGATTTGTACCGCGTGCCAAAGTTCATTGACACCTGAGCAATATGATTATGGCGATGAATTTGATCTTGCTATCGGCGAAAAAACCAGAATAGGAGACAATAGAATTTCAGTTGAATTTGTGGATGTACTTGAAGATTCGCGATGTCCGTCTAATGCAAATTGTATTTGGGCGGGGAATGGAAAGGTTCAGTTAAAAGTTCAAAATCATGATATTATATTGAATACATATCTTGAACCACACGATACAACCATTACGAACATACATGTGGAACTTCTGAATTTAGCTCCTTATCCTGAATATCCGCGGCAGTTCGAAAAAGATGATTATTATATTCGCCTCTTGATCACAAAAAAATGAAGTTATTGATTCTTGGCGCATCCGGCGGATGTGGACGCTGGCTCGTAAAACTTGCTGCTGAAAGAGGACATACGGTTCGTGCTGTCGTTCGTCCTGAAACACCGTTTGAAACACCGCAAGAAATTGAGCTCATCCGCGGCAATGTGCTAGATAAAAAAGTGTTGGAGGAAGGAATAAGTGGATGTGATGTGGTGATTTCGGCCCTTGGAATCAAACGGGAAAAACCCTGGAACCCATGGTCAGATCTTGCTTCGCCAGAGGATCTGACAACCCGTGTTGCAAAAATGCTGGTAAAACTTATGCCTCAGAATAACATAGCCCGATTCGTCGGCATTACTGCAGCGGGTGTAAGAGAGAGCATCCATTCGGTGAATCCGGTTCTTCGCTGGCTGATCTTAAATAGTAATATAAGAGTAGCTTATAAAGACCTTGCAAACATGGAATCCACTTTTGAGAAAACCCCACTTGATTGGATGGTCGTCCGTCCGGTTACTCTAAAGGATGGAGCGCCAACCGGTAAAGTAGAAATGATAAACCATTATGGGTTGACAAAAAGCATTACCCGCGGCGATGTGGCAAAGTGGATGCTGGATTCAGCGGAACAACCGGTACCGTTTTCTGCCAAAACACCGATGATAGGTTAAATTTAAAAAGTAGCTACTCTTCTTCTTTTTTTACGGAACCCGGCAGCGGAATTCCCAGGCGTTTGGCCCTTTCTCTCCATTTTTCTCTGGCCAGTTTTTGCATGTCATCAATGGCATCAATTTCATCTACAATTTCCATTCCCAGGAGAGTTTCAACGACATCTTCCATCGTCACAACACCGGAAAATCCACCGTATTCATCAACTACAACAGCAATATGTTCTTGTGATTCCAGAAGTCTTGCAAACAGTGTTTTGATCGAAACATTTTCGGGTATAATGAGCACTTCACGCCGGATATCTTTAAGCTGTTTATCTCCCTCACCTTTCGAAAATTTTAAAAAGACATCGTTTTTGAGCACATATCCCGTGATATTTTCTTCGTCATTTTCAAAAACCGGAATGCGCGAAACCCACAGCTTATCCTGGTCTTCCATTACTTTTTTTATTGCAATCTTTTCCGGGTATTTGACCACCACAATTCTGGGTGTCATGATGTCTTTTACCCGAAGCGAATTGAACCGGATGAGATTTTTGAAAATATTGGATTCCTCTTTTTCAAAGACACCTTCTTCGTGGCCCAGTTCAGCCATGGCACTAAACTCTTCGCGGCTGACCGACGGTTGTTTGTCTTCGCTGGCGATCAGATTGGTAATTCCTTTTGAAAGAAGTACAAGAGGATACGTTAAAATAATCAATATTTTTGTGGCTCTGGCGGCAAAACCCGAGAGTTTTTTCCAATAGGTTGCACCCAGGGTTTTTGGGATGATTTCCGAAAAAACCAGGATAGCCAATGTTAAAACGACTGAAGTTAGACTTACATAAGCATTGCCAAATACAACTTGTGCCTGTGCACCAACGCCAGCCGCACCAATGGTGTGTGCAATGGTATTCAGACTTAAAATAGCGGAAAGTGGTCGGTCAATATCCTCCTTCAGGTCCCGAAGAATCTTTCCTGATTTGCTCTCATTCTTTTCCAGAACGGCAACATAGGAGGGAGTAATGGATAGTAATACAGCCTCCAGAATTGAACAAAGAAAGGAGACACCTATTGCTAAAACTAAATAAAAGAGTAATAATCCCATGGGGTTTAAGATAGGAGAAAATCAATTGAGGTATAAATATTAACTGAATCAGTTGAAGCAGAAACTTTACCACAACTTAAGGTATAGAGCCATATCACCTTGCTCTTGTTCCCTGGCCATTTTCTCTGAGAGAATGTTTACTTATATGAAATAAACCAACGCAAAGATCACGAATGTGAGGAGAATAAAACTCATTACCACTTCCACAGCGTGGCTGTATTTTGAGGCTTCCTGTTTGGATTCCGTAAAGGGATGAAGCCAGACCAACGGATCTCTGAATTTTTCAGTCAGAAACCCTGCCATCCAAAGCGTAGCATTTTCAGCATAACCATAAATTCTGTCCACACTTGTGACGAATATTTTCTCGGTTGCGGGACGCGCTTTTCGATAGAACCAGTCAAAATCCAGAAGAATGTTATCCGTTCCGGCAAATTTGTTTCTGAAGAGCCAGAACCCGATGAAGGCAAAAACAAGAATCTGAACCATCTCTACGAGGTGATAAACATCATAGGGATGATACTCAACAGGATATGGCAGTTGACTGTAAAGCGCATCGGGATAAACTCCGATAAGAATACAGAAAAACGCTCCGATTCCCATTCCGGCAATCATGTTTTTTGGGATGGGTTTGATATTGGTGATCTCTTCTTTTGCCTCTCCAAACCATGTAAAGTAGGGGAGCTTTAATCCGCTGTGCAAGAAGGATCCGATGGACGCGATTGTCAGCAGTAACATTACCCATTCCAGATGAGCTTCACCTGCGGCACTGACAACCATGGTTTTACTGGTAAACCCGTTGAACAATGGTGCGCCCGATACGGCCAATCCGCCAACAAGGTAGAGAGCTACAACGGCTTTCATTTTACCCGCAAGTCCGCCGAGCTCTGTGAGTTTGCTTCTGCCCGTTGCATAGATTACAGCACCGGCTCCCATAAAAAGAAGAGATTTGAACAGCACATTATTTACGGCGTGGGCGGTAGCTGCATTCAAAGCCATTTCGGAACCAATTCCCACACCAGCTACCATATAACCAATCTGACTGACAATGGAGTAAGAAAGAATTTGGCGGATATCGTTTGAAATGAGAGCGAAAATGGTTCCATAGATTCCCATCATTACACCAACCCAAATAAGAATGCTCCATTCCGGGAATAGGCGAACCATCACATAAACAGCAGATTTTGTTGTGATGGCACACATGAAAATGGCACCGGTAATGGTGGCTTTTGGATACGCATCTGCCAGCCAGGCATGTAGTGGAGGGACAGCAGCATTTACGGCGATTCCAAGCAGCATCAAGACAGACGGCCAGGTAAATTCGTAGGGTAAACTTTCAACCAAAAGTGAACCGGTTTCTGAAACGTGCCATAGGATTCCGGCCATCAGCAGGCCGCCGCCAAACATGTGAACGATTAAATAACGCATTCCGGCTCGGTCGGTCTCTTCGGTTTTTCTGGCCCAGATTAAATAAACGGAACTAACGGCCATCAACTCCCAAAAGACAAATAATGTGAAATAATCTCCGGCTAAAGTTACACCTAATGCTCCTCCGGCATAAACAAGTGCGGAGCTTTGCTGACCCACATCTTTGAGATGCAGTGCATACACTCCGCCGATAAGGGCAACAAGAGCAAAAGCAATAGCGAAAACCCGGCTGAGCCCGTCAACATAGACGGGTATCAGTTCATAACTTCCAAAATGCAAAGATAGAGAAAAATCATTCGGATATTGCCAGAGGCTGACCAAGGCAATCAAAGGGAAAACCAAAAAAGCTGAGGATCGTGTTTTTTCGGGGAGCAGAGGAAGAATAAACGCTCCGAGGATCATCACGACGGCCGGTATAAAAATCAAATCAACGATCATAATATCCTTCGTTTCTAAAAATGAACAATTTGCCCAGTCCTTTCGCTAAAAAGATTGTGACTATACATCCCAGGAATCCGTAAATCCCATAAAACAGGGGGATGGAATTCCACCAATGATGGTGATAATCTGCTAAAACCGTAAACTCAAGGATCAGTGTGATCAGAGCCAAAACTCCTAAAACGATCCAGTGCCAGGTTTTCATAATTCTGTGTGATTAAGTTCAATCATTTCATCCACCGGAAAACAAACTGCTTGCGATGGAGGTTGCCAAATCAAAAAAGTGGAAAAACAGATTCGGGAATAATCCGAATAAAATTGATAAAACGGCCGTGGTAAACAACGGAACCACCATGAAAGGAGATGCCTCGCCATATTTTTCCAATCCTTCGCCCTTTCTGAAATACGCTCTTTGAATAATGGGGAAGAAGTATCCGACATTTAAAAGTCCGCTAATGATCAGGATGATTAACGGCAATATCATATCTCCCTGGAGTGATCCCATTGCCAGAAACCATTTGCTTACAAATCCGTTGAGTGGCGGAACTCCGGCCAGACCCATCGAGCCAATAGTGAATGCGGCCATTGTCCAGGGCATGACCTTTGCAATTCCGTTTAATTGACTGATATTTTCCCTATGAAGGTTTACATAAATAGCTCCTGCACAAAAGAATAGCGTGATTTTCATTGTAGCGTGAGCGGCAATATGCATAATTCCTCCCTGCATTCCGAGGGGTGTCATCAAAGCTACACCCAAAACGATATAGGAGAGATGCCCCACGGTTGAATAGGCCAGCCGCCGTTTTAAATTATCCTGAGCAAATGCGAGCAGTGAAGCCAGAATGATCGTCGCTCCGGCAAGAACAATGAGAATATCATTTAAGCCGTAGGAAGCCATTACATCTGTTCCAAATACAAATCCCGTAACACGAATTACAGCAAATACGCCGGACTTAACCACAGCTACGGCGTGCAACAAAGCACTTACCGGGGTGGGAGCGGCCATTGCTGAAGGCAGCCAGCTATGGAGTGGCATAATACCGGCTTTCACGCCTACGCCTCCAAGAAACAGGATGAAGGTAACCAACATGGCTGTATGAGGAATATTGGCATTCCCGAAAATTCCTTCAGGATTAAAATCGATGGAACCGGTGTAGTAATAAGTTAACCCGGCTGCGGCAATCAGTAATAATCCGGCCGTTAAAGTGTAGGATAAATATTTTCGCCCGGCATTGATGGCTTTCTTCGTTTCTTTATGAATCACAAGGGGATAGGTGGCCAGCGTCAACATTTCGTAGAACACGATAAATGTGAGGAGGTTGGCCGAGAATGCAATCCCGATTGTGGCAGAAAGACAAACGGCAAAACTTGCGAAATAGCGGGTTTGCTTTTTCTCACCGGCTCCGCGCATATACCCGATAGAATAGAACGATGTAAAAATCCAAAGACCGGATGCAATGACAGCAAAGAAAACCCCGAGCGGGTCTGCATTCAATGCAAACGGCATATCGGGGGCGAGATTAAACAGATGCAGTTCTACGCTTTTTCCGGCAATGGCTCCGGGAAGCAACGACAAAACGAGACCAAATTTTACAACACCGGCAAGGATGGTCCAGCCTTCACGCAGATTTGGTTTTTTGCTGCTGAACAGGATCAATGGCACAGCCGCCAGTGATGTTAAAATTGCCAGTAAGGGGACGATAGAAATGTCCATTAATTATACTTTTTTAAAGTGTCATGACTACTTTAGTCATCCTGAGCTTGACTCAGGATCCCAAGTTATAAAACGATGATCGCTATGAGATTCTGAATCAAGTTCGGAATGACTATTTATTAATTTCAAGATTGAGTTCATCTTTGAACCTTTTATTGCATGGGATAAATACCCATCAAAAATCCTACGATGGCTGCATTTGCCAATCCGATAACAAAAAGGCTGATTGCAAGAATTACAGTTGGAGTCAGCATGCTGGCTGGAACCTCATTTCTTTTGGGCTTGACCGTTTCGGTTTCCTGACTAGTTTCGTCGGGATTTTTCATATACACTTTTTCAATAATTCTGAAGAAGTACACGGCATTGAGGAGCGAACTAATCAGGATTACTGCCAGAAAAAGCCAATTATTATTCTCGATGGTTCCGAGTGCCAGGTACCACTTACTGAAAAACCCGGCAAGTGGCGGAAGTCCAACCATAGAAATAGCTGCGACCGTAAAAGACGCCATTGACCACGGATATTTTTTTCGGAATGAATCATCAAATTTCGTGATATCGGTATGACCTTCTTTCATCCTTAAATTTCCGGAAACCAAAAAGAGACAGGCTTTCATAGCTGCATGATTTACCACATGAAGCAGAGCCCCGGCAAACCCAAACGGATTGGCTAAACTAAGGCCCATAATAATGTAACCTATTTGGGAAATACTGCTGAACGCCAGCATTCGTTTTAATTCGGTTTGTGCGATCGCCATAATGGAGCCGTACAGAATTCCAAGGCATGCCAACACGCCGAGAACGGTTGTAAGCGGGGCCACTGCATCAATCAATTCAACCCCAAAAAGATAGAGAACGATGCGGAAAAGCATATAGGCCGCAACTTTTGTCCCCACCGGAGCAATCAACGCTGTAGAACTTGAAGATGCGTAGGTGTACGCATCCGGCAGCCAACCATGCATGGGGAAGAGGGCGGCTTTTACACCAATTCCAACGATCATTAAAATAAGAGCGGCAACTACCGCGGTATTGTCCGCAACCATCGGCAGCATTCCGGACATATCAACCAGGTTGAGTGTGCCGGTTAGGGTGTACAAAAAACCAAGCCCCAGCAGATAGAGAGTTCCGCCTGTGGTTCCAATGATCAAATACCTGAAAGCGGAAAATGGCGCCGGTTTTTCTCCAATTGAAATCAAAGCATAGCTTGAGAGGGATGAAATCTCAAGAAAAACGTAAAAGTTGAATAAATCACCCGTCAGAACCATTCCGTTGAAGCCCAACATCATGAGCATGGAGAGCGTGAAATAAGGCATTTCCTTGCCGGGGTATTCACGGGCGGAAATGTGTTTTGCATGGATCAGAACCAGTAAAGCCACGCTATTGATAACGAGAACCATGAACGACGATAGCCCGTCATACATAAATTCGATACCGATGGGCGGTTCCCATCCACCAAAGAAATACCGTATGGCGCCATTATTCAGATAGTTGATAAATCCAAACAGGGAAAGTGTTGTAGCGACTCCGGCTCCGATAACGGCGAGGGGTTGCGAATAGGAACTTTTCCACAGGCCCAACAGGGCAATTAGAACTGCAAAGAGCGCAAACGTAAGAGCAATAAGAGCGGGCAGTTGTGACTCAATCATGGATTTTTTCTATCAATTCTTGTTCATCCAATGTTTGATACCGGTTGTAAATGGCAATCAAAAGAGTAAAGGCCACTCCAAGGGTTGCAACTCCAACTACGATAGCGGTAAGCATAAGGGTGTGGGGAAGCGGATTCAGATAATTTGCAACCTGCTCCACAGGTATTGAAGCATCATAAACGGGCACTGTTGCGTCAACTTTGGATGCAACCGATACGAAAAAAAGGATTACGGATGATTGCAAAATAGCCAGCCCGATAATCTTTTTAATGAGCGTTTTCTTAAACAGAATGCCGTACATCCCTATGGAAAATAGAATGATGCTAAACCAATACGCATAGTGTCCGAAAAAGAAATCAAGCATAATCTTCTCCTTTAACCATATTGTCGAAAATCATGACAAGAATAGCTGTTACCGCTAAGCCTACGCCCACTTCAATGATTAAAATTCCGGTATACCTGAGCCAAACCGGATCCATTCCGGGGATTGGGAGTTGTCCGTAATCAAGAAAATATCCACCGGCTATCATAGCTGTGAGGCCGGTAGCGAAGTAAATAACAACACCAATTACCGCAAGCGGCGTGGTTGCAAATTCTTTGAGTTGCAGGCGGGATACCCGGCGACCCGTAGCCACCCGTATCAACAAAATGGCTGCTGCAAGAAGTGCTCCTCCCTGGAAACCTCCGCCGGGGCTGTAGTGCCCGTGGAAAATTACGTACAGTCCAAACACCATGATGTACGGAGCTAAAAACCTGGCTCCCAAAACAATAATCGGACTGTTAAATTGACTTCTCACGAATTCCTCCTTCTTGATCGGCGAAGCACCAGCATAGTGATCATTCCGGCAGTGAAAATTACAATTTGCTCTCCAAATGTATCCACGCCCCTGTAATCACCTAATACAACAGTAACAATATTTGGCGTATGAGCATCATGGTAGGCATGTTCGATGTAATAACTCCCTGCAACGGGGGTATTTATCATGCTTCGTTCCTGATTCATACGATTGTCGGGATCGCCACGGTAGGGCAGATCAGACGCTGCGTAGATCAATAACACAGCAAAGGCTACCATTATAAGAGCTTTCAGGTATTTCAATCTTTTGTTTTTCTTGTGGTTTGATAGACAACAACGACAAACAGAATTCCGGTAACACCTGCACCTATTACGGCTTCTGTAAAGCCAACATCAACGGCGCCCATTGATATAAAAAGAAGCGCCATTATGAAACTAAAGACAGACATCATCACAACGGCAACGAGTAAATCTTTTACCTCGAGCGCTACTACACCGGAAATCACCAAAAAGAGATAGAGAATAAGTTCCAGTTCCCAAATCATGATTTACCTCCTTTTTTTGCATCTTCACTAAAGAATGGCTTCAGGCCTCTTTGTAATGCAGATCTTGCAAGTGCATGTGTTCCAATAGGATTGGCAAGAGCAATAAAGAGGATAATTAAGATGAGCTTGAATCCGCTGAGTGTAAGCCCTTCATAAACGACAAGCCCGGCAATCACAAACAGAATTCCGAGGGTGTCGCTTTTACTTGTTGCATGAGAACGGGAGTAAAAATCAGGCAGACGGAGAATACCAATACTTCCCATCAGCATAAAAATGATGCCGATAACAACCAGGATTATGCAAATAATATCCGCTACTGTCATATCAATCCCGCAAAACTTTGGATGAAATTACATATTTGGCAATCACCACAGATCCCACAAAACCGAGAATGGCGTATGCCAGTGTAATGTCAATGAACATGTCGATTCGTCCGTACAAAAAACCAATCAGACAGATCAAAACAATTGTTTTTGTTGCGATAGCATTTGTGGCGAGCAGCCGGTCAAAAACCGTTGGCCCTTTTAAAACCCGCACAAGTGGTACGGCTATAATAATGGTTAAAACAATGGCCGTAAGGAGAAAGAAAGTATGCATTATGATTTCTCCTTGTCCATGGATTTAATTACCTCAAAATCTTTGATTACCTGGCGTTCTTCTTTCTCAAAAAGCTGGAGTACTTGCCGGGGCATTTCATCATTTTCCAGGCTTGCATAAGATGCTTTATCCAGAGCATGAACTGTAAAAAGATCTCCTTCAATTTCAACCGTTAAGGTACCGGGAGTAAGCGTGATGGAATTGCCGAGAATCATTTTTGCGTGAGAGCTGGGAAGATCAACCCGGAATTTTAAAATGGAAGTTTCAATCGGCATTGAGGGACGCATGATAATCCCGACCACATGAAAACCGGCCATTATAATTTGATACACCAACCAGAAGAAGTAATAGACAGCCCGAAAGAATCTCAGTTCATCGAGGTTGTCCATGTCATCCGCATAAAAGCGGTGTTTTTTTAATTGATAGTTAAACAAAAGTACACCGGCAACAGAAAGAACGCCGAATGTAAGGTGCACAGCGTCGAAGAAACCGCTCATCAAAATCCAGAAGAGCATCAGGGAGATAAATGACATTGTAATACTAAAAAAAGAAAACTTCGACATCTGTGATTAATGTAGCAGGTTGTCCCCGTCAAATTGATATACTAAATAACTTATTAAAAAAGTGGAATGACCTGCAATTAAATTTGCAACTTTTAAAACATTCTTACCCCTTAAGCAATTTTGGATAACCAACCAAAATAATTATTAAAAGTTACAGGTGTCAACAGCTTTAGTATCCAAAAAATTCACCAAATCATGAATGGCGGTTCGCCGAATTTAAGTTGGAGAAGAATTTTGTATCTTTTGCACCTGAATTATTGTTGTTTTTTTTTAGTTGCTATTATTGACTCGTGATATTAGGCCAAACTAAGTAACCTGTTAAATGGAATCACCTACAGCGCTCGTAAGTCTGATTATAGGTTTACCGCTATTCGGTTTTTTAATTAATGGAATTGTTGGGCTTTTCTCTACCGCTTATCGAAGTAAAAAAATGTTAATCGGTACGCTTGCCAACCTTGCAGTTTTTCTTCCTTTTCTTTGTGCGGTCTTTTTGTTTTTGAATATTGATGCAGACGCAGAGCCGGCTTTTGCCCATCTCTTCACCTGGATGAATACAGGAACCTTCAGTGTTGATATTGCCTACCAGGTCGATCAGCTCTCCCTGATTATGACTCTCGTGGTGACAGGAGTTGGTTCGCTGATCCACCTCTACTCGATGGGATATATGGCCCATGATAAAGGTTACTGGAAATATTTTGCCTATCTGAATCTCTTCATTTTTGCAATGCTCAATTTGGTTCTGGCTGATAATTTGTTGCTGTTATTTCTTGGCTGGGAAGGTGTGGGCCTCTGTTCATATTTATTAATCGGTTTTTGGTATACCGATATGATGAAATCAAATGCGGCAAAAAAAGCTTTTCTTTATAACAGGGTAGGGGACTTTGCATTTCTGGTCGCGATCTTTATGATTTTTGAAACGGTTGGGAGCCTGAATTTTGAGGCGGTTCTCGGAAACCTGAGCGCGTTTAGCGGCGATGCCATTTTTTGGATTGGCCTTCTGATGCTGATTGGGGCTACCGGAAAAAGCGCTCAAATTCCATTATTTGTCTGGCTCCCGGATGCAATGGCGGGTCCGACTCCCGTTTCTGCTCTTATTCATGCAGCAACCATGGTAACCTCAGGCATTTATCTCATCACACGAATGTCTCCTTTATATACCATGAGCCCGGAAGTAATGATGATTGTTGCCGTTATCGGGGCATTGACAGCCATTGTTGCCGCTACGGTCGCCATCACCCAAAATGATATTAAAGGAGTACTGGCTTATTCCACGGTGTCGCAATTGGGTTTTATGTTTTTGGCGCTTGGATCGGGTGCGTTTACAGCTGCAATTTTTCACGTAATCACGCACGCATTTTTCAAAGCCTGTCTTTTTCTTGGTTCAGGATCTGTCATTCATACCATGGAGCATGTAGAGCATAAGCTTCACGAAGACGGGAAGGGTGTCCATTTTGATCCGCAGGATATCCGGAATATGGGCGGATTGAGAAAATACATGCCGTCTACCTATAAAACTTTTTTGATTGCTACCATCGCGATTGCCGGAATTCCTCCATTGGCCGGTTTCTTTTCAAAAGATGAAATTGTTATCCACGCTTTTAATATGGGTTTCGGAGAGTTTGCCGGAGCGATGTATTTCATTCTTTGGGGAGTTGCAACGATTACGGCATTCCTGACGGCTTTTTATATGTTCAGGTTAACCTACACCACGTTTCACGGCACTTTTAAACTTCCTAAGCTATTTAAGCAGGCGAAAGATTCGGAAGAATATCTTCATGAAAGTCCTTCAACAATGACCCTCCCACTTTGGGCACTTGCAACACTATCTGTCGTGGGCGGATTTATTGGGCTGCCAAATTTTATAGCGGCCACATTTACTGGACACGAAGCGCATATTCATTGGCTGCATGATTGGCTTCACACCATCGCGGCAGATATTCCGCTGGATCTCTCGCACACAACCGAATGGATTATGATGATTTTTGCAATTTTGGTTGCTGTGACCGGAGTGTATACAGCATATAAGATGTATGCCAATGACCAGCAGACAAAATCAGATGCTCTTATTTCTTCAAAATTCGGTCCTTTTTACAACGTCTGGAAAGAAAAATACAGTCTTGATGAGCTGTATGAGGGCGCAGTTGTGTTTCCAATTGTGAACTTTTCAGAAAAACGGTTAGCTGTTTTCGATATGAAAATTGTGGACGGAATTGTAAACGCCGTGGCCGGTTTTGTCCGGATAAGCGGAAGCCTTCTGCGGTATATTCAAACAGGAGTTGCCAGTAATTATGCACTGTTTTTGATACTTGGTGTTATCCTCGTTTTAGCAATTTTATTGTTTTAAGATTCTGAAAAAACTCTATGGATATTTTATTAAATATCACGATTTATTTTCCTCTTGTGGGGATTCTGGCGTTTTTGTTCATTCGGAATGAACAGGCAGTAAAATGGACAAGCCTAATTGTTACGAGTATCACTTTTTTGCTTTCATTGCCTTTATTATTTCAGTTTGATATTGCCGGTTCTGCAATTCCGCAATATGTAACCGAAGGCGGTTCGGTTTTTTCAGGAATGGATGTAAAATATTTAGTAGGTCTGGATGGATTGAGTCTTCTGCTTTTTATGCTCACCACGTTGATGGGACCCATTGTAATTCTCTCATCCTGGGATTCGATCAGTAAGAATCTTGTTGGTTACTATTCCATGTTGTTGATTTTACAGACCGGATCACTCGGTGTTTTCGCCTCGCTCGATCTGGTTGTTTTTTACGTGTTCTTCGAGCTGACTTTGATTCCCATGTATTTTTTGATTGGGATTTGGGGAGGGAAAAACAAGATTCATGCAACGATAAAATTCTTTATTTATACCCTTGTCGGATCGTTGATTATGCTCGTGGCGCTCATTTACCTGGGGTATAGTGCCGGAGCAGCCTCAGGGGTTTATGCATTTACATCCGACTGGAGATTTATAGCAAGTCCGGCATACACTGTGGGATTGGTTGAACAAACGTGGATGTTCCTCGCTTTCGCCCTGGCATTTTGTATCAAAGTACCGCTCTTTCCATTTCATACCTGGCTTCCCTATGCACATACGGAAGCGCCAACTGCTGGTTCTGTTGTGTTAGCTGCTATTATGCTGAAGCTTGGAACGTATGGTTTAGTAAGAGTTTGTTTGCCCATTTTTCCGAATGCATTTGCAGAATTTGCACCGATCATGGCTGCTCTGGCCGTCATTGGAATAATCTATGGAGCCCTCGTGGCGATGGTGCAAAAAGACGTGAAAAAGCTGGTTGCCTACTCATCTGTCAGCCACCTTGGTTTTGTAGTACTTGGAATTTTTGCATTGAATACGGTAGCCGTTCAGGGAGCCATCATTCAAATGATTAATCACGGATTATCTACCGGCGCGCTTTTCCTCATTGTTGGAATGATTTATGATCGTGCTCATACTCGCGAAATCTCTGACTTTGGAGGCATTGCCAAACAGATGCCGGTCTTTGCCGTTTTCTTTATGATTGCAACGCTCGCATCAATCGGGTTGCCGGGATTGAATGGATTTGTAGGAGAGTTCTTAATTCTGAACGGTTCGTTTTTCTCAGAGCTTTATGCAAATCATGCGTATACCGTTTTCGCCGCTATTGGAGTGATATTAGCCGCAGCGTATATGTTGTGGATGTATCAGCGAGTGATGTTTGGTCCCATCACACACGAGAAGAATAAAAAGCTTGTGGATCTCAACGGAAGGGAAATCGGGCTGTTGGTTCCACTTGTAATTTTTATGGTTTGGATTGGAATCAGGCCGGTTGACTTTACAAAATATTCTGAGAACTGGGTGGAGTCATTTATCACTATCTCAGAAGAGAAAAGCGTAGCGGTTTTGGAATCAACAAAAGCAGAAGAACTGCCGGACTGGACCGCAAGAATTTATGACGTAGAAAATGTTTCACATAACCAAATGGTCATGACAAACGAAGTGAAGACATCTTATTTTCCTTATCATCAGGGGGAGATTGCTTCGCGCGCTCGCAATGACTTTTGTACAATGAATAGCTTTGAAAAAGGATATATCGGGATAAATTTTCAAACAGAATCGTTCACCTCAAACAAATAAAGTGATGGATCCACTGAGTAAAGAACAAATTGAACAAGAATTGAAAAACCTTGATGGCTGGAATTTCGAGGATGACACAATTACCAAAGATTTTTCATTCGATGATTTCAAAGAAGCGATGTCTTTTATGGTGAGAGTTGGCTTTGAGGCCGAAGCACTGGTTCACCATCCCGACTGGTCGAACGTGTACAACAGTGTTTCAATAACATTAAGTACTCACGATGCAGATGATAAAGTGACAGAAAAAGACATCAAACTGGCCAGAGCCATTGAGGAAATTTATAGCAATTAATGTTGATGATTTTTAAGCCCGGACAATCCGGGTCAATTTTGTACGATCAGATAAAGCAAAAATAGTTGATGGAAATCCTACAGGACCTACAAACTTTTTTACCCGGTGTTATTGTAGCTTTTGCCGGTTTGATAGCGATCATGCTGGAAGCCTTTAAGAAATCGGCAAATCTTACATTTGGGGTTACTATCGGCGGAATTTCTATTGCATTGTTATTCACAATTCAGTCATTATACGGTGAAACCGGTACAGCTTTTTCCGGGATGATTATTTACGGGGGTGTTGGAGCTTTCGGTTCGGTAGTGGTGTTAATGGGTTCTCTTTTTTGTGTGACTATTTCGCGGGATTATCTTCAGGATTTAGACTTACACAACGGCGAAGTGTATGGGTTGATGCTGTTTTCAATTACAGGAATGCTGGGACTTGCCGTTACCAACGATTTGATTACACTTTTTATCAGTCTCGAAACGATGTCGATCTGCCTTTATGTACTTGCCGGATTGTTCAAAAATGAAAAGATCGGCGCAGAAGCAGCTTTGAAATATTTTCTCCTGGGGGCTTTCTCAACGGGATTTCTTCTCTATGGGATTGCACTGATTTACGGTGCAACGGGTGCTACAAATTTAGAAGCTGTTGCAGCGGCCGCTGAACCGAGTTTGTTATTTCTCGCAGGTACAGGTTTGTTACTTGTAGGTCTCTTCTTTAAAATAGCGGCCGTTCCATTTCATATGTGGACACCAGATGTTTATCAGGGTACGCCCACAACATTAACGGCTTTTATGGCAACGGCGGTTAAATCCGCTACATTCGTTGCGTTTATCTTAGTATTAACAAGAATGTTACCCAATTCCGAAATCGGTGATTGGCAAAATGTGATCAGGGTCGTTTCCATCATCACTATGATAGTGGGGAACCTGATTGCAATGGCGCAAGACAATGTGAAGAGAATGCTGGCCTATTCCAGTATTGCCCATGCCGGTTATCTGTTGGTGGGATTGGCAGCCGGAACGGAAGCAGGGTACACCGGAGTTCTCTACTATCTTTTTGCTTATACGATTATGAACGCGGGCGCTTTTGGAGTAATCGCCTATTATGAAAGAAACCGCGGACTCGATTTTACTGAAATTGACAGTTATGCCGGGCTCGGTTTTAAAGTTCCGGTGATGGGAGTGATGCTCTCCATTTTTCTCTTTTCGCTGGCAGGCATTCCGCCGATGGTTGGGTTTATTGGAAAATACTATGTATTTGCCGCTGCGGTTCAAGCCGGATTGGTTCCATTGGCCATTATCGGTGTGCTGGCAAGTGCGGCAAGTGTTTACTACTATTTGCGCGTGATGGTCTATCTCTACTTCAAAGAACCTCACAAAGAATACACGATGAAAACTCCCGGTTTTATGTTCAAATGGACGTTAATTCTGCTGGCAGTATTAACCGTTTATTATGGTATTGAACCGGTTCTGCCAACCTCCGGATTGATAGAGTTAATTTCATCATATTATGCGGGTTGATTTCCGTATGTGATATCTACACACATCACTACTAATCCTTCATTTGAGATTTTATTCATTCAATAAAATCTCTGTCGGAAAGATTGTTTAACTAAACATCAATTCTTATCTTTACAGGCTCTGTTGTCGGCAAAACGCACGGCGACTGTTTCCGATTTTGGAAATCAACCAAAGACAAAACAGACAGTATGAAGAAACATTTCTATGAAATGACTTACATCTTGAATCCTGTCCTCGATGAGGAAAAGTTTTCAGAGCTGGTAAGTCATATAAATAAACTAATCGAAGACAACGGTGGAGAAATCGTTGACGTTGATGAATGGGGAGTAAAAAAACTTGCCTACGAAATTGATAAGAAAAGTACAGGTTACTACGTAAATATGTACTTCGAAGCTCCAGGCGAAGCTATTGAAAAAGCCGAAAGAACGATGAGAATTCATGATGACATCATGCGATATCTCACGCTGAAGTATGATGCAAAAATGAAGCGTCATTATGAGCTTATGAAAAAAGGCGAGCTTCCATCTCTTTATGAAGAGACCGAAGAAGATTCAGACGAAGACGAATAAATTTAAAGAGATTCCATTATGATTAATAATCCATCGCATCCCAAGAAAGGACATTTAAAAAGCAAGGACTGCAAGTTTACCAAAGCAGGAATTGAGTATGTTGATTACAAGCAAACCGACATTCTCGAACGATTTATCAACGATCAGGGTAAAATTCTTCCAAGACGTGTAACCGGCACCAGTGCCAAACATCAGCGTCAGCTATCAACGGCGGTTAAAAGAGCCCGGTTTTTAGCGTTGATTCCCTACGTAAGTGAAAATCTGAGATAAGGAGGGTATAACACATGAAATTGATTTTAAAAGAAGACGTAGAAAAGCTTGGTTCAGCTGGTGATCTGGTAGATGTAAAACCAGGTTACGGCCGGAATTATTTAATTCCACAGGCAAAAGCCGTTTTAGCTACCGAAGGTGCTATCAAGCATCATGAGCAAATGAAACGTGAAGCCGAACTGAGAGCAGAATTGACAGTTGAGAAAGCCAAAGAACTGGCACAACAACTTGAAACTACATCGGTTACCATTCCGGTTACTGTAGGTGAGGACGACAAGATCCATGGAACGGTTACAAATATCCAGATTGCAGAAGCTCTTGAAGAGCGGGATATTTTGATCGACCGAAGAAAAATTAGTATTGATCAGGACATCAAAACTCTTGGCGAATACACGGCTACCATTGATTTAATGGGTGATCTTAATCCACAGGTTAAAGTTTGGGTTGTGAAAGCAGAAGAAGCTTAATTCGCTTTCCAGGCTGTTAATGCGAGAAACCTGATGAAAAAATTAGCATTTATAATGGGGATTGCGCTCTTCGCGTTATCCCCATTTTTTGTTTACGGTCAGTTATTGGATCCTGTTGATTATACCCTGGCAGAAGCTCCCGATAGTGCCCGGGCTGGGGAAGTTTTCAATGTTATTGTTGAAGCATCCATCGATGGAAACTGGCACCTCTATTCTATTTCGAATGACCCGGATGCCGGGCCTTATCCAACACAATTTTCTACTCCATCATCGGATATGGCAATCGCCGGTGATGTACAGGAATCAGATGCAGTGATTGCATTCGATCCTAACTTTAATACTGATTTGGGATGGCATTCAAAATCAGCCCGTTTCACGATTCCTGTTGCTTTTAAACCTTCATTAGAGGGAACTCAGTCGATTGTTCTGGAAATCTTATACCAGGTTTGTGATGATGTATCCTGCCTGCCTCCGAAAACCAAACAGATAGAAGGAGAGGTGGTTTTGGCCGGAGTTGCTGATAATCCATTCCAGGATTTTTCCGAATCGGCAGCGAATCAACAAGCTGAAAATGATGAGGAATTTAAACTGACAAGTGAAGCCGGGATTTCATCCGATAGTATTTGGGGATTTCTCTGGCTGGCAATTACCGCAGGATTTGCAGCACTTCTAACCCCGTGTGTCTTTCCTTTAATACCCCTGACAGTTTCCTATTTCTCAAATCAGGCAAAAGAAAACCAAACCGGTTGGGCACAAGCCATCATGTTTGGTTTATCAATTGTTATCATATTTACGTCGCTCGGCGCAATTCTTGCGCTCATTTTAGGGGTAAGCGGTGTGAGCCAGTTCGCATCCAATCCGTTTGTCAATTTGGGTATTGGAATCATGTTTATTGTATTTGGCGTGAGCCTTCTTGGTATGTTTGAATTGAGGTTGCCATACCGTCTCACAAACTGGCTCAACAAAAAAAGTAATGAGGGAAGTGGTATGGTCGGCACTCTGTTTATGGGGCTGACAATCAGTGCTGTTTCATTTTCATGTACCGCTCCTTTTGTGGGAGCTATTTTGGCTGCAACTACCGGCGGAGACTGGTTCTACCCGATTGTGGGAATGCTTGGATTCTCGGCAGCATTTGCCAGTCCGTTTATCCTTTTTGCGATGTTTCCCGGCTATCTTGAGTCGCTTCCCAAAAGCGGTGCCTGGATGAACGTGGTAAAAGTAGTGCTTGGGTTTATCATTTTAGCCGCCTCCATTAAGTTTTTGGCGAATGCGGATATTGTATGGCAGTGGGGAATTATTTCGCGTCCCCTTGGAATTGCAATCTGGATAACGCTCTTCTTTTTAACCGGATTGTATCTGTTGGGTACATTTTCTCTTCATGGAGATCAAAAACCGGAATCCATAACCACCGGCAGATTATTGGTTGCTATTCCGTTTCTGCTCTTCAGTTTTTATTTGATTCCCGGTCTGCTTGGAGCTTCGCTCGGTATTTGGGATTCGTGGCTTCCAGCTAAAAAACCAACGGATGTAAGTGTTGTTAACTCAATCGGTTCAGCAGGAACGAATAATTCCCAAAGTGGGGAGATTTGGTCTGATGACTATGAGGCTTCCGTTGACAATGCGATTTCAGAAAACAGGCCGCTTTTTATCGATTTTACAGGTTATACGTGTACAAACTGCCGGGCAATGGAGAATACGGTTTTCCCTTTGGAGGATGTTCAACTACGTTTTGAGCAAATGGAAAAAGTAAAACTCTACACCGATGGCGGGACTGACGCTGAGGAAAATCAGCAGTTTCAATTTGAATTAACCGGCACCGTGGCTTTGCCAACCTACGCAATTGTTGATCCCGAATCGGGGCGTGTACTGGATCAATTGATTGGCTATACGAGGGCAGAGGCATTTGAAGAATTTCTGGGGAGAGGAATAGAAAGGTATAACAAGTTGAACAATCTCTAATATCTCACATATTTATAAAATTTTACATTGTGCCTTTTTGCATATAGGAAGCCAGAAATTTTAGTTTTATTTTTAAAAAGATCTGGGAAGCGAAGAGACCATGCTAAGTATAAAATAGACCTTAAAAGGTTAAAAAAGTTAGAGATGTCTCTTTTAAGCGATGAAGAGTTCTACCGACATTTCTTTGAAAGGGAATATTAATCCAAGAGGTTTAGGAATAAGTATTGCAAATCATCCTTCCTTTTCAGATTTTCTATTCTTAAGCTCACAACATTATAAAACAATTGCTTTATGACAACTAACAAAATTACACTATTCCTCCTCATCTTAACAATTGGGGCATTATTATTCAGTTCATGTAAAACTGCAGAAGAAATTTCTGAGCCAGAACCGGAGCCAACTGTTACAGAAGCACCGGTTGAGGACAATACTGATTATTCGGCCCAACAACCTGAAGAGGAAGAAGAAGTTGAAATGGTAGAAGATTTAAATACCATTAACTTTGGCTTTGACCTGTACACAATAACAGATCGTGCGGCAAGACTTCTTGCTGATAACGTAACCGTTCTTCGGGATCATCCCAATACACGAGTTCGTGTAGATGCCTATACCGATCACGTTGGTGGCGATCAATACAACCTGAGATTGAGTTTACGACGTGCTGCTGCCGTGGTAGATTTCTATCGACAAAACGGAATTAGTGAAGGTCGGATTGAATCACGTGGATTAGGAAAAGCTCCGATTCCATGTGCCGAAATGGAAATGGATCAAGACACTCCTGGTTGCGAAAAGAATCGCAGAGCGGAATCGCATCCACTTAATCCAAGAAGTTAATTTAACAATCTTTTAAAAAACGCATCCTCGGATGCGTTTTTTATTTTAAGTAAATTTTCGAAATCTGTTTTGTATGGTATTGTGGTCGGACAGACTCTTCAAAACCATACATAAGATTTGTGTATACAGGTTAATAAGCGCTTATTAACCTTTAATTTGAATTTTTTCAAAAGAATTTGGATAAACTGTTTGGCACTTAGTGCCTTCAACTAATATATTCCAAGAGTATATAATTATTAACTGCAGAATTTTAGTTACACATATAATTTCTGAATATTAAGTTAGTATTTGATATTTTGACTTTATGTGACAAATGATCTATCATTTTGCTTCAATTTAAGCTCAAAACCAAAACATAACGCGGAGTAAACGTATGACTTCATCTTTAGCTCTCTTTTTTCTACAAGCTGGGGCTGATGCTGGCTTTTTTAATGTAATCGTCGAAAAATTTAATGAAGGAGGCGAGTTCATGTGGCCTGTACTAATAGCCCTTATTCTAGGATTGGCTATTTTTCTGGAGCGCATTATTACATTAAATCTGGCTGACATAAACACCAGGAAATTTGTACTTGAAGTACAGCAAGCACTTCAGGAAGGTGGTATCCCGGCTGCACAAGAATTATGTGCTAAAACACGTGGACCGGTAGCTTCCGTTTTTCAGGCAGGTTTAATGCGTGCCGATGAAGGTATCGATGCCGCTGAAAAAGCAATTACAACCTATGGATCAATTGAGATGAGCTTCCTCGAGCGAGGACTTGTATGGTTATCTCTCTTTATCGCTATTGCACCACTCCTTGGCTTCCTTGGAACTGTAGTTGGTATGATTGAGGCCTTCGATGCTATTGAAGCCGCTGCCGATATCTCTCCAAGCTTGGTTGCACGTGGTATTAAAATTGCATTGTTGACAACAGCTGGTGGTCTTCTTGCAGGTATTATTCTCCAGATCGGTTACAACTATTGTGTGTCAAAAATTGACAGACTGATCTCCGATATGGAAGAAAGCTCTATTACTCTTATCGACTCTATTGTACTCCTTAAAGAAGGTAAAAAAATAGTTCCTGAAGAGGATACAACCGAGTAAAGGCTGGAAACCGAAATTAAATTATCTAATAGGAAAAATTTATGATTAATAATTTAGCAATAGGTTTAGCTCTCGGTCTTATCGTAATAGGTGTTATTGGGATCTTTATTTCCGGAATCAGAAACGTGATGCACGGAAAATCCGATTTCAAAAAACTTGGAGCGATGGGAGTACCTGTGGTTGTATTTGCTGTTTCCTTTTTTCTAACGGGAACATTCGCACAGGCAGGAGTTGCTACTATGATTTTTATGATAGCCCTTATGCTTCTTTCCATCTTAGTGACAGGAACACGAGGAACATTTAACTTTTAAATCGGGCCAATATGTTAAAGAAAAAGCGAAACAGAGAAGAGCCAGAGATCAATGGTTCTTCACTTGCAGATATCGCCTTTTTGCTTCTTATTTTCTTTCTCGTTGTAACAACCATTGATGTTGATACAGGTATTGGGTTGATATTACCGCCAATGCCTGACGAAAACACAGACCCGCCACCAGTAAAAGAGCGAAATCTGCTTAATATCCTGGTGAATGCACAGGGAATGGTTCTTATTGATGAAGAACCTGCCTCTATAAGTTCTGTGAAGGAAAAAATTAAGACATTTGTGAATAATAACGGTGCGAATCCGGATTTATCAGAATCACCTAATGATGCGATTGTATCCATTAAAACACAAAGAGCTACTCCCTATAACGTTTACATAGATATGCTTGATGAAGTGATGGGCGCTTATGCCGAGTTACGTCATACTGCATCTATGGAAAGGTTTGGAGTTCCGTACACTTCCTTGGAAGATCAAACGGTGGAGCAAGAGGAGATACAAGAATTGTATCCAAAGAAAATTTCAATCGCAGAACCTGACGAGGGTTAATCATTATGGCACATTTTGAAAAGAAACAAGCAAAAACAAGTCAGAGTGTACCAACATCAGCCATGCCTGATGTAGTATTCATGCTTTTGATCTTTTTTATGGTTACCACTGTACTCCGCGAAGTGGAATTACAGGTGCAGATTGAATATACTGCTGCTGAAAACATCGAAAAGATTGAGCAAAAACGACTTGTAAGCTATGTTTACGTCGGGCCTGAACGGCTTGGCGGAAACAGAGTTGGTGATACAAAGGTCCAGATTGACGATGCACTGGTTGAGGAAATGGGCGCAATACGAAATATCATGTACGATAAATTAGTAGAGCAACCTCGACTCATTGTATCTCTACGAGTAGACAGTGATTCTGAATTCGGCGTTATTACTGATGTTCAGCAAGAACTCAGACATGCCGGAACACTTCGAATAAACTACTCAACTCGACGAGAAATTTAGTTTATCTAATATTTAAATCATCGTTTTAAAAGGCATTTGTCCACATGGATATATGCCTTTTTTATTTTTTATGGATTCAAAAAACTTTCAACAAATCAAAGATTTAGGATTCTCTTCACTCATAGAGGAGTTTAAAAATTATACAGGAGAGTCAAGAAAAGAGATTATTAAAGGAATTGGTGATGATGCCTCTGTATATAAAGAGGTAACCGGGAATATAACTTCAACCTCTTCAGAAATATTTCTTGAGGGTATCCATTTTGATGTCACCTACACTCCCTTACATCACCTTGGTTATAAAATAGTAACCGGCGCTGTAAGCGACATTTATGCTATGAATAGCAATCCGGTTCAGCTTCTGGTGGATTTGGCTATACCCAATAAATATTCGGTTCAGATGATTGAACAATTATACAAGGGTATAGACAGAGCATGCTCAGATTACGGTATTCAACTTACAGGAGGAGATTCCACAGCCTCTCACCAGCTTTTAGCAATTTCCGTAACCGCATTGGGTACGTCAAAAAAAGAGAGTGTTATTTATAGAGATGGCGCCCATCACGGGGATGTCATCTGTGTTACGGGAGATTTAGGTTCAGCAATTGCAGGTCTCAGAGTTTTAATGAGAGAAAAACAAGAGTGGCAGGAACAGAATGGTGGAGAACAGTTTCAGCCAGATCTTGAACCATACGAATATGTAGTACAACGGCAACTTGTACCGATGGCCCGACAAGATTTTATTAAAGCTCTTGCAGAGATGGAAGACAAACCGTCAAGTATGATTGATGTTACCCAGGGATTGATTGCAGACCTGAAAGAGATTGCAAAGAACTCGGGACTTGGAGCTGAAATATATTCTCCTGCAGTACCCATATCTCTTGAAACAAGGCAAGTGGCCGATGAAATGAAAGAAGATGTTGATAAATATGCGTTTTATGGCGGAGAAGATTTTGAAATGCTGTTTACGCTCAAAGAATCAAATGTAGAAAAACTAAAGGCCGAATTTGATGATTTTTCTGTGATCGGAAAAATGTCGAATGAATTTAAAAATTTGAAGATAAATACAGGAGAAGACCGCACTATAGAGTTTGATTTGTAAAGATTTGCATAAAATCAAAACCTGTTCGTTAATAACCCGTATTTTCTAAACCAGCTAAATCTATTCTCTCAAACAAAGAATTCTTTTAAAAAAGAGTTATATTTAAAGCTCTTTTGATATCTAAACTATAGAAATGGCGAAAAAAAATTTTCCGCAGAAAAATTCAAACAATAAGGACAGCAAGAACAGTAAGAAAACCCCTCGTTTTCCCATTTGGATTTATGTTGTCTTGTTCCTGGTATTAATTGGTTTCAATCTTTATTTCGTGCCGGGAACCTCATCAGAACGCATTAAATACAGCGAATTTCTTGAATATGTAGAAGAAGGATATGTAGACGAAATCACGATTACGAACAAAGTTGAGATCCAGGGAGAATATTCAGAAAAAGCCTTCGAAGAGGGACTTGTTGAACGTCCAACTCCAAATCAAAATAGCTGGACGGGAACAACCGATGGGGCAACCGGCAAGTTTTCAACGACTATGCTCGAAGGCGATGAAATCCGCCCCGTCTTAGATGCCAATAATGTTGTATATGATGTTCGCATTGAAGAAGATTGGTTTAGCGGTATCTTAATATGGCTGATTCCAATTGCGTTGATCGTCGTTTTCTGGATATTCATTTTCCGCAGAATGAATCCCGGTCAACAGGTATTGAATATTGGCAAAAACAAAGCCTCTCTTTACGATAAACAGACCGAAAGTAAAGTTTCTTTTAAAGATGTCGCTGGTCTTGAAGAAGCAAAAGCAGAAGTTGAAGAAGTCGTAGAATTTTTAAGTAATCCACAGAAATTTACACGTCTTGGCGGTACGCTTCCCAAAGGTGTTCTGCTTGTGGGCCCTCCTGGCACGGGTAAAACTTTGCTGGCTAAAGCGACGGCAGGTGAGGCTGATGTACCCTTTTTCTCTTTAAGTGGTTCTGATTTTGTGGAAATGTTCGTTGGGGTAGGGGCCGCGAGGGTTCGTGATCTATTCAAGCAGGCCAAAGAAAAAGCACCCTGTATCGTTTTTATTGATGAGATTGATTCAATCGGACGTACGCGAGGTCGTGGAATGGCGATGAGCTCTAACGATGAGCGGGAAAATACGCTGAACCAGTTGCTTAGCGAGATGGACGGATTTAATTCCGACAAAGGTGTAATCATTATGGCGGCAACAAACCGCCCCGATATTTTGGATTCCGCTCTATTGAGACCCGGCCGATTTGATCGTCAGATCATGATTGATAAACCGGATTTAAAAGGGCGTATGCAGGTTCTTGAAGTTCACTCCCGAAAACTTGAGCTTTCCGAGAATATTGATCTGAAAGTATTGGCTTCACAAACTCCGGGTTTTGCAGGTGCTGAACTGGCTAACCTTTGTAATGAAGCCGCACTTTTCGCCGCCCGCCGCGATAAGAAAAAAGTGGAAATGGAAGATTTTCAGGATGCCATTGAGCGTGTAGTTGCAGGTCTTGAGAAGAAGAACAAACTCATTAGTCCACATGAAAGGAAAATAGTTGCATACCACGAATCGGGGCATGCCATCGTTGGATGGATGCTTGAACATACAGATCCTGTTCTGAAGGTAAGTATTGTTCCGCGTGGTTTTGCTGCACTTGGTTATACCCTTCAAACGCCACTTGAAGATCGATTTCTGATGACTACGGAAGAGTTGGAAGATAAAATTTGTGCTCTTCTTGGTGGACGTGTGGCTGAAGAAATTGTTTTTGGCAAAGTATCTACCGGTGCGCAAAACGACCTTGAGCGAATAACCAACATGGCATTTGCGATGGTTGCTGAGTATGGCATGAGCCAGGAATTAGGATACTTGTCCCTGAAAGATTCCAGCAGTCCTGAGAATAGTTATGGATTCAATAAAAAGTACTCTGAACATACAGCACAACAAATTGACGAAGCTGTTCGCAAAATTATTCAGAAAAACTACCGTCGTACACTCGATCTCCTGAAGAAATACGAAGATAAACTTCAGGTAATGGCCGAAACTTTATTGGAAAAAGAAGTCCTTAATCATCATGATCTAAGAGAGATGTTAGGTGACAGGCCCAGTGGCAATTACCCTGAAGGAATTTTTGAAGATACCACATCTGAAAAATCTACTTCTAACGGAACTCCAAAATTAATCGGCCATGAAAAAAATGATTCGGCCAATGGAGAAAATGAAGTAGAAGAACAGGCAGAATCACTTGAAAAGAGTGAAAAAGAAGAGGATCAGGAGGAAGAAGAAAAAAGCTGATTCCACTTCTTTATTCAAATTCTTTTATATGTGTATAAGTAATTGTTTTTAAATTACTTATGTTGCTTATGTCAAGAGGGGATTAAAGTTTGTTGTGATAACAAAAGTCAAGCCTCCGGACTTTTGTTATCATTTTCATAACATTGGATTAACCTGCCTGTAACATTGTAAGAATATTTTGAGAGTGTTATTCAAAACTCTCAAAAACAATTCTTACAAATATGAATCTCAAATCATTACTAAAAATAACCACCAGTCTTCTGTTGGTTTTTTCCATTTTAGTTTCTTGCTCTGACGATGACGATAATGGGTCTACTGTCCTCAGAGTAACAGTCGACAGCAACTCCCAGTCGCAGAATCTGCTGATAGGAGAATCGATTGATCTAACATTTAATATCACTGCGGATGTTGGTTATGCATCAGCAAGTGTTCAGGCTGCAAATGGAACTGCTACGATTTCTTCACAGCCGTCAGTGGGTGCAACAAGCGGAACAGTAGTTGTTAGCTTTACAGCAAATTCTGCCGGTGCCGGAACCGTTACTCTTACTGTAACGGATGAGGATGGTGTATCAGACGATGCAGTGGCTGCCGTATCTATTTCTGAGGAAGAAACAGAGATTTTGGTTTCCGGAAATATTACTTCCGATACCACTTGGGAAACAGGCAAGACCTACATTTTAGGCGGCAGAATTGCAGTTGAAGCCGGTGCTACACTAACCATCCAAGAGGGAGTGGTTGTAAAAGGTGAAGCAGGTGCAGGTGCTAATGCGTCAGTTCTTCTTATTGCACGGGATGCTACACTGAATGCCATGGGTACTGCTGAATTGCCTATTATTTTCACATCTGTGGCCGATGAAATCTTGCCAGAAGATATTGCCGCTGGAAATTTTGGCAGCCCGAATCTCGATCCTAATGTAAATGGCCTTTGGGGCGGATTGATTGTTCTCGGTAACGCACCTATTTCAGCTTCAGCAGCAACTGTACAAATTGAAGGTATTCCTACCTCAGATTCAAATGGTCTGTATGGCGGCGACGATCCGAACGACAGCTCCGGAACCATTACCTATATTTCTATTCGTCACGGCGGTACAAACATTGGTGAAGGAAATGAGATTAACGGATTGACTCTCGGTGGAGTTGGAGACGGTACAGTAATTGAAAACGTAGAAGTTGTTGCCAACCAGGATGATGGTATCGAATGGTTTGGCGGTAATGTAAGTGTTACTGGCATTGTAATTTGGAATGCAGGAGATGATGGTCTCGACACTGACCAAGACTGGATCGGTACAGCCTCAGATTTCATTATTGTTTCGCCAGGTGGTTCAGGCTTCGAACTGGACGGACCGGAAGGTACTCTGAATCGCGGATGCCACACGTTTAATAACGGTGTTCTGTATGCAGGAGACGATATATTCTCGCTGGTAGATTATGACGGAAACACCAATGCCGGTGTAAACGATCTGTATATCTACGGATGGTCAGCTTCTTATGGACCGATTGCAGATAATCCTGGTACCCCAGATGAGGACGAAACACTCAATCCAATTGATTCTTTTGGTGGCGACGGTAATTGTCCATCTACCAATTGGGAATACACACTGACTGGCGGTGGCAACGATGCTGCAACCATTTTTGCAGGAGTTTCGGGTGGTGTACTTACCGAAGTTGGACTTAATGCAAACACTGTAGGTCCTGCAGCTGCTGACTTTCCATGGACATGGGCCAATCAGTCCGGAGCACTTAGTGACATAGGACTCTAATCACCCAACATTATTATTCCTCTCAAAATGGCTTGCTTCCGTCAGTTTCCGGGAGCAAGCCATACTTTAAAACTGTCGATTTACATACCCGTTATTTGATTTAAAAAACAAGCCGTTAAAAAAAACTCAATGATAAAATCAATGAATATTCTAAATAGATTTTTACTACTGCTAATTTTAGTAGTTGTATTGCCAGCTATAGGTTATTCTCAAAATGGAACCATTCGGGGAACTGTTTATGAAGAAGCTACTGGCGATCCTGTTTATGGTGTAACCGTGCTTGTGCAGGGTACATCAAATGGTACAACAACTGATTTTGATGGAAAATTTACTCTCTCATTGCCTGAGGGAGAATACAGCTTGCGAATTTCCTACGTTTCTTATACTCCGGTAACAATTGAAGAAGTTGACGTAGAATCGGGCGAGGTCACAATTATAGACAATATTCTTCTGCAGAAAACTGTAGAAGAAATGGAAGAAGTTGTAGTTACAGCCGAAATGGTGAACATTTCTGAAGCGGCTATGATTACAACAAAACGAAAATCAGCCAATCTTTTAGATGGTATTTCTGCCGAACGATTCAGAACCATTGGCGATTCGGATGCTGCCCAGGCCCTAAAAAGGGTTACCGGCGTTTCTGTTGAAGGTGGTAAATATGTGTACGTAAGAGGATTGGGAGACAGGTATACCAAAACAATGATGAACTCAGTGGACATCCCGAGTCTCGATCCAAATAAAAACAGTCTTCAAATTGATATTTTTCCTACGAATCTGATCGACAATATGATCATTACGAAAACAGCTGTTGCAGAAATGCCAGCTGATTTTACCGGAGGAATTGTAAATATTGAAACAAAAGATTTTCCTGAAGAGCCGATTTTAGATGTATCTGTAAGTACAAGTTATAATCCTTCCATGCACTTTAATAGCGATTTCCTGGGATATGATGGAAGTAATACTGATTTTCTCGGTTTTGACAATGGTACCAGAGAGCTCCCAAGTGGAGCTGATGTGGAAAATATTCCGACACCAATAAGCGGGGCACCCAGCGAAGAGGTCAATAGATTTGTGAACAGCTTTAGTTCCACATTGGGCCCCAAAGAGTTGACAAATCCAATGGATGTAAGCGCCGGTGTTTCATTGGGCAACCAATTTGATTTGGGTGGCGATAACACATTTGGCTATATCTTATCAGGAACGTATAAACGGTCTACCAGCCACTACGACGACTATAGATATGGGGAGTTCCAAAATCAGGCACAACCATCTGCTTACGATTTAATTTATGCTACAAAACAAAATGGGATTGTGTCTGAGAGTAATGTTCTTTTGGGCGGAATGGCAGGTATCGCATTTAAAACACCTAATTCAAAATATAAACTTACAGGAATGCACCTGCAGAATGGAGAAGATCGCGCTACTTCGTTCTTTATCAACAACAGTGTGGATGCACCCGGCCAATCCGGATATACAGCGGATTCCTACAACATTGAGTACAGCGAGCGAAGCGTTACGAACTTTTTGCTGAATGGAGTTCACTATTTTAATAATGCAAAGTGGGAGGTGAACTGGAGGCTTTCACCAACGTTTTCCACGATGAATGATCCTGACGTTCGGCGCATTGCATATACCAAAGCACCAAATGGCCTTCGGTTTAATGCCGGTGCCGGAGGGTTTCCAAGCAGAATCTGGCGCTACATGGACGAAATTAATGCTGTTGGCCGATTGGATATTACACGCGATTACCAGTTGTTTGGAGCCGGCGCAAAATTCAAAGTGGGTGGAAGCCATGTTTACAAAGAAAGGGATTATGAAATTCTGGCTTTTGATATGCAATTTTTCGGTTCCATTCCGGACCTGACAGGTGATCCTGCAGAGGTTTTGAAACCGGAAAATATTTTCCCCAATGGAAGTATCTACTATCAATCCGCTAATCCGGATCCAAATCCAAACTCATACAACTCCAGCATTCAGAATACTTCATTATACGTTTCAAATGAGTTTAACCTGTTCCCGAGTCTCAGAACAAGCTTAGGTCTGCGTGTTGAGAATTATGTACAACGCCATACCGGGCGTGATGCGCTGTATGCCCAGGGAGGAAATGGTAATAATCTGGATGATGAAAAAGTATTGGATGCTTTGGATTTCTTCCCATCTGCAAACCTTACATACTTCCTGACGGAGAACCAAAACTTGCGATTCTCTTACTCAAGAACCATTGCAAGGCCATCATTTAAGGAACTTTCTTTCGCCCAGATTTTAGATCCGATTTCGGATCGTATTTTCAACGGCGGACTGTTTGCAATCGGTGAATGGGACGGTAACCTGACGGAAACCAGAATTCATAATTTTGACACCCGGTGGGAGATGTTCTTCAACAGAGGACAGTTACTGTCATTTAGCTTGTTCTACAAATCATTTGACGCTCCTATAGAACTTGTTCGAGTTCAGGCACAACAGACTTCAAGTGAATTCCAGCCTCGAAATGTTGGTGATGGACAGGTTTTCGGTGTGGAATTTGAGTTCAGAAAGAACCTCGGGTTTATTGCAGGGCCATTGCAAAACATTAGCCTGAGCAGTAATGTTACCGTCACGGAATCAATGATTGATATGACCCAGCAGGAATTCCAGGCTCGTAAGAATTATGAAAAAGAAGGTCAGTCAATTGATGACACCCGACAAATGGCCGGACAGGCACCGTACATCATTAATGCGGGTTTATCATATGATAATGCTGCAATTGGTTTGGATGGCGGACTCTTCTATAACGTTCAGGGAGAAACACTTACCGTGGTTGGCGGCGGTCTTTTCCCGGACGTTTATAGCGAACCATTTCACAATCTCAGGCTCAATTTAAACAAATCCTTTGGGCCAAATGCATCTGTGAATATGAGTGTTTCCAACATCCTGAATGATAGCCAGGGAGAGTATTATCATGGTTATGAAACAGATAAGCAGATATTCAGTCTTTATAACCCGCATACCACCGTAAGCCTTGGATTTAAATATTCGTTTTAAACCTTTTTTATAAAGACAGAGAACAAGAAATACGTAGTCAATTCGTTTTCAAAGCTGCATGAACTAAGAGGAAGAAAGTTCATGCAGCTTTTTTTATCTTTATACCCTTTCGAACCATTTTGGGAACAGGCTTTAAATAGATTATGTTTACAGTCTTGATATCAAAATAATGACAGAATAAACTTGGTTTACGTTACGCGAAAAGCACATTTTAATGCCTCTCATCGTCTTCATAATCCGAATAAATCGGACGAATGGAACCAGAGAGTTTTCGGGAAATGCAACAACCCAAACTGGCACGGACACAACTATATTATAGAAGTTACCGTCGTTGGTGAGCCACATCCCGAAACTGGATATGTGATTGATCTGGGAAAGTTGAAATCCATTATCAAGGAAAAGGTTATTGATCTCTGTGATCATAAAAATCTGAACCTGGAAGTCTCTTTTTTAGATGGCATTATTCCTTCAACAGAAAATCTGTGTAAAGCTTTTTTTTATGAGTTGAAAGATGAGATAGAACACGCTTCCGACAACAATCCCAAGTTGTATTCCGTCCGCTTACAGGAAACCGAACGAAACAGTGCAGAATATTGTCCCTATCTTTCGGTATAAGCAACTACGTACTTATTAATTAGTTATGATTACAACCAACTTAAAACGATTTTACGACCCAACCTTTGTAGTAACCGATCAATACAAGGAAAGCCTTCCGGATTTGCAAAATGGTCCGGCCTCATTAATTGAGGGAGCAAACGTTCCGATTCAGCAAGTAGGCATTTCCAATTTTAAACTTCCCTTGAAATATCCAACCCCAACCGGCGAATTGCTAACTCTTGAAACATCCGTTGATGGATATGTTGGGCTGGAAGCCGGGAAGAAAGGAATCAATATGGGACGCATCATGAGAACGTTCTACAAGTTCAAAGAGGATGTCTTTCACCCTGATAAACTTCGGGATGTATTGCGTGCCTATAAAGATGATCTTGAAAGTAAAACTGCATTTTTAAAGCTTTCTTTCAACTATCCAATGATCAAGAAAAGCCTTCGTTCAGAGAATGAAGGGTATCAGTATTACAGGGTTTCGTTTGAAGGAAAGGTGGATGAACACGATCGCTTTTCGAGTTTCATTCATCTTGATTTTGAGTATAGTAGTGCGTGTCCCTGCTCGTATGAATTGTCAGAGCATGCCCGTGAAACGAGAGATATTGCAACCATTCCGCACAGCCAACGAAGTGTAGCCAATCTGACCATTCAGTTGAACAGCGAAATGTTTATTGATGACTTGGTTGAGATCTGCCGGGAAGCTCTTCAGACTGAAACCCAGGTCATTGTAAAACGCGAAGACGAACAAGCTTTTGCCGAGATGAATGGCGCATTCCAAAAATTTGTGGAAGATGCCGCCCGCCTTCTTTATGATGAAATGAATAAAGACGAACGAATCAGAGATTTTGTAGTTCGGTGTGCTCACCTCGAAAGCCTGCACAGCCATGATGCCGTTAGCCGTATTTGCAAAGGCGTTCCAAACGGTTTGAGATAGGAACTCTATCTGCCTGAAAAAGACATTGTATTTCTTAATCTGCTTTGTTTTTTCGAAGTAAGTTCGATTGGCAAAGTAGATTTTGGTTTCAACCCATTCAAGAAATACAATGTCTCATCTGGTAAAAACTATTCCAGTCCAAGTGCCTGATTTATAAGTTTCTCCTGCTCGGCATCGTGAATTTTCTTTTGCCCTGCCGCAGTAGAAGCTGCTGCTTGTCGTCCGGCATAAGTGATGTGTTGTCCTTTTTGCAGAAGTGATTGAAGGCGTGGAAATACAAATGTCCATGCTCCCATATTTTTTGGCTCTTCCTGACACCAGATAATTTCTTTCACATGCTTGTACTCTTTGAGAAATTTCTCAATATCTTCATCAGGGAAAGGATAAAATTGCTCGAGACGGGCAATAGCAGTGTTTGACTTTTCTTTCTCTTCGCGGACTTTATACAAGTCGTAATAAACTTTGCCCGAACAGATGATCAGCCGATCAATCGACTTTTTATCCTCCACTTCCTCATCAGGAATAAATGGTTGAAAGGAACCACTTCCAAGTTCTTCAACGCTGGAAACAGCCATGGGATGTCTCAGCAAGCTTTTCGGAGACATAATAATAAGAGGTTTCTTTTTCTCTTGGAGTGTTTGCTTTCTGAGAGCATGGAAATACTGCGTAGGCGTAGTAAAGTTGGCAACTTGAATATTATCTTCTGCACAAAGTTGCAGGAAGCGTTCAAGACGCGCAGAGGAGTGTTCAGGTCCCTGGCCTTCGTATCCATGGGGGAGAGTCATAACCAGTGCTGATTTTTGTCCCCACTTGGCCTCGGAAGCTGAAATAAACTGGTCAATGATTATCTGCGCTCCATTCACGAAGTCGCCGAACTGAGCTTCCCAGATAACCAATGCTTCCGGCATGGCTGATGAATATCCAAACTCAAATCCAAGAGCGGCAAATTCACTTAACAAGCTGTTATACGGATAAAACGTTGCCTGGTCATCACTCAGGTTATTCAGCGGTGTAAATCGCTGAGCCGTCTCAGTACCATGCAAAACGACATGCCTGTGGGAGAAAGTACCACGCTCCGCATCTTGTCCGACCAGGCGAACCGTACGTCCACTTTTCAAAAGAGAGCCAAAAGCGAGAGCCTCGGCAAAACCCCAATCAATTTTTTTCTCATTATTTTGAGCCGCTTCTGCACGTTTTGCAAGTTGGCGAAGCAGTTTAGGATTTGCGTCAAAATCCTTGGGTACGGTATTAAGCTTAACGGCAATGTCTTTCAGATCATCGATAGAATAAGTCGTATCCGGAAACTCGTCCCGTTCATTTTGACTCGCTTCTGTCCGGGTCAACATTTTTTCAGTTACTTCGAGAGAGGGAGAACTCTTGGCATCTTCAAACGCTTGCTGCAACAATTCCTCAAACTCGTCAAAAATAGCCTGAGTTTCCTCTTCGGTAAACTCGCCTTTTCTCAACAATTCCTTTACATAAATATCCCTTACAGTCGGATGATTTTCTATCTCCTTATACATTCCGGGTTGTGTAAAAGCGGGTTCATCACCTTCATTATGGCCATGTTTTCTGTAACAGATCAGATCAACAACCACATCTTTTCCAAATTTCTGACGGTAATCCATTGCAAGGTTCATTGCATGGACGGCTGCTTCGGGATCATCTCCATTCACATGAAAAATGGGAGCGAGGATCATTTTGGCAAGATCGGAAGCATACTCTGTAGAGCGCGCATCTCTCGGGAGTGTGGTAAACCCAATTTGGTTGTTAATGATGATGTGAATAGTACCGCCCGTTTCATAGCCCCTGAGCTGCGACATATTCAGAGTTTCGGCAACCACTCCCTGGCCTGCAAATGCTGCATCGCCATGCATCAATACCGGTACAATTTTTTGTTTGGCATTTTCTTCTTCAGAATGATCCTGACAGGCTCTTGCAGCTCCTTCCACAACAGGATTTACAGCTTCTAGGTGACTGGGGTTCGGCATGAGTTCCAGTTCAATGGATTTACCTTCATCCACTTCATAAGAACCTTTTGATCCGAGGTGATACTTCACATCGCCAGAGCCCTGGATGGTATCCGGATCTACATTTCCTTCAAAATCTGCAAAAACCTTTCTGTACGGCTTGTTCATAATATTCACGAGAATATTAAGGCGTCCGCGATGTGCCATTCCAAGAAAGAATTTCTTGACGTCTTTTGAGACACCGCGCTCCATCAAAAAGTGCATCATCGGGATTAGGGTTTCCGCACCTTCCAGCGAGAACCTTTTATGCCCTACATATTTCTTGTGCAGAAACTGTTCGAAGGCCATGGCCTGATTCAGTTTATGTAGAATATCTTCCTTATCGTCTTTGGTCAGTTTCGGAGTATTTGTAGTAGACTCCATCGTTTCTCGAAGCCATTTTCGCTCATCCAAATCCAAAAGGTGCATATATTCGGCACCAATTTTTCCGCAGTAAGTGTTTCGGAGAAGTTGAATGATATCACGAAGTTTGGCCGTTTCCTGTCCGCCTAATCCATCACAGTAAAATTCACGGTCTAAATCCCAAAGTGTGAGGCCATAATATTCAATATCTAATTCAGGCCCCGTGCCGGGTTCCGTTCCGAGTGGATCCAAATCAGCAAGAACATGCCCACGCATTCGGTACATGTTGATGAGCCTCCAGACGGCAATGGCACGTCGATCCTGCTCCAGGGTATTTCCTCTGCCGCTTAATTGTCCTTCGTATTTGTCTTCGCCATATGGGAAAGGTTCATATGGGATGTCAAGGTCCTTGAAAATCTCTTCATAAAAATCTTCCTTGCCGTTCAACAGATTGTGAACTTGTTGGAGAAACATTCCCGATTCAGCTCCCTGAATAATCCTATGGTCGTATGTACAGGTCACTGTCATCACTTTACTGACACCAAGCTGGTTCAAAACATCCTGAGCCATGGATTGGAATTCAGCCGGATAGTTGATGGCACCGGTCGCAATAATAGCGCCCTGGCCTTTCATCAGGCGAGGGACGGAAGAAACCGTTCCGATCGTTCCGGGATTTGTAACGCTAATTGTTGTCTCGGAAAAATCAGAGAGTTCAAGTTTACCGTTGCGGGCTTTGTCAATAAGTTCGGAATAGGCGAAGAGAAACTCTTTAAAATTCATTTTATCTACGCCCTTGATATTCGGTACCACCAGGTTTCGGGAGCCGTCTTTACTTTCAAGATCCACTGCAATTCCCAGATTAACCTGCTCCGGTTTTATCCTGTAATGATCTCCGTCTTTTTCAACATAATAGGAGTTGATATTCGGAAACTCTTTAAGCGCTTTGATCACTGCCCACGCAATCAAATGGGTAAATGAGGCTTTCATATTGCCCGTTTTGAGCAGATGCGAGTTGATGATCGCCCGATCTTCCGTCATCATTTTTACAGGCAGCACGCGAAGGGATGTTGCCGTTGGTACATAGACGCTTTCATCCATGTTTTCGACAATCTTCGAAGCCACTCCCTTGATTTTTTCCAGTTCAGCGCCTTTGGGAATGGTCGGTTCCTTTTTCTTCTCTTTTGGTTCTTCTTTTGAAGGAGCCTTTTTTTCTTTGGTAACCGGAGCGCCATTGCCCGCCGGGGAAGGTTCCGCAACTTCTTTTCCTTCCAGTTCATCAAAGTATCTTTTCCAGTGGCCCGGTACAGAATCGGGATCGTCCTGATATTGTTTGTATAATTCTTCTACAAGAGCGGAGTTGGGTCCGAAAACGGCTTCAAGTGATTTCAAAATATGGGGTCTTGAAAATTAGGTAGTTTTCTTTAAAAGAGTTGATTTAAGTACGTGCAACTGAACGTACTTCTTGTTGATTTTGGTTTTGTTCAATAAATGTAGAGATATATAGTTTAATAAACTTCATAAAACAGGTTGAAACTAACCATTCTTGGGCAAAAATACGATGATTTTTAAACACTTGTGAGGGTAAAATTTTATCAAAAAAGATCATTTATCAAGGGTTCTTCTTTCTTTATATTCAACCTCAATATTTTATTAAGAAAAATCATTTAATCAATTATCAATGAGTAACAAAAACGGAGCTGAAAATATTCACTGGAACTTATCGGATTTGTATGATTCTCCATCTGATCCGGTTTTGAAATCAGACAGTGAAAATATCCTGAAAAAAGCTGATGAATTTCGTGCTTCATACAGAGGGAAAATCCAGGATTTAAGTGCAGAAGAATTTGCCAACATGCTCCGTGAGTACGAAAAAATTGTACAAACACTTGGCAAAATCGGTTCGTACGCACACTTGATTTGGTCCACAAATACGGAAGATCCCGAACTAGGAAAATTACTTCAGCAGGCTAATGAATTGGGATCAGAAGTCAGCCAGAAACTGGTTTTTTCGGATGTGGAATGGTTGAAGGTTGATGATGAAAAAGCAAATGAACTGATCCAATCCGATGAATTAAAAACATGGAAGCACTATCTGGAAGTTTCCAGGATGTACAAAGAGCACACTTTGACCGAGGAAGCCGAGAAGGTAATGAGCGCAAAATCGGTAACCGGACGTGCTGCCTGGAACAGGTTTTTTGATGAAACACTCGGAGCCGCACGGTTTGATCTTGACGGCGAGAAAAAGACTGAACAGGAAGTGTTGAGTAAACTGCATGAGCCGGACCGCGAACTTCGAAAGAAAGCTCACGCCTCACTTACAAGAACATTCCAGGATCATTCCAGAACATTAACATTTGTCTTTAATACCATCCTCGCCGATAAAGCCACCAACGATAAGCTGAGGAATTACGATAGCTGGATTACATCCCGAAACATGGCAAACCAAACCGATCACGAATCGGTAAATGCACTGGTGAATGCCGTGACGGACAGTTACCCACTTGCGCAACGGTATTACAAACTGAAGCGCAAACTTTTGGGGATAGATGAGATGTTTGATTACGACCGGTACGCACCAATTACAAAATCCACAGAAACCGTGAAGTGGGGCGAAGCCAAAGACATGGTTCTGGAAGCATATGGAGATTTTCACCCGGAGATGAGTTCGATTGCCTCCGAGTTTTTTGAGAATAACTGGATTGATGCTGCGATCAAACCGGGAAAAAGAGGAGGAGCCTATTCCGCCAGTACGGTCACTTCCGTTCACCCGTATGTGTTTATGAATTTTGATGGGAAACTCAGAGACGTTCAAACCCTGGCCCATGAGTTGGGTCATGGCGTCCATCAATATCTTTCAAGAAAACAGGGGGAATTACAATCCTCTACACCTTTGACAACCGCAGAAACAGCGTCAGTTTTTGGAGAAATGCTTGTCTTTAATAAATTGATGAACCGTTTGGACAATCCACAGGAAAAACTGGCGCTTCTTATTAGTAAGATTGATGATACGATTGCAACGGTATTCCGGCAGATTTCCATGAATCGGTTTGAGGATAAAATTCACAATGCCAGACGCGAGCAGGGAGAATTATCGAAAGAACAGTTCTCGGAATTCTGGATAGAAACCCAAAAAGCTCTATATGGCGATTCGGTCACGCTTACGGATGAGTATAAGATCTGGTGGTGTTATATTCCTCACTTCCTGCATACACCCGGCTACGTATATGCCTATGCATTTGGTGAATTGTTAGTTCTGGCATTATACGATTCCTACAAATCACAGAAAGATGGGTTTTCCGATAAATATCTTGCATTACTTGAGTCGGGGGGAAGCGACTGGCCGCACAACCTGGTTTCAAAAATGGGACTGGATATCAACGATAAAAATTTCTGGAGTCGGGGGCTTGATATTTTTGAGTCGATGGTAGAAGAAGCCGAAGAGTTGGCAGCTTCGCTGTAAAATCCTACTTTATAAGCATATACCACTAACTTAATTCGGGTATGAGTTCGAAAAGAGAAGAGAAAGCACTGTTTGAGTTTAAACACATCATGGACGACCTGATGCAGTTGGTTGGGCGCTCCACAGGTGCCAAAACGGCTTATCTTTATTGGGTGAATCGTTCCAGACAGCAATTTGTACTTGAAACGACCTACACGGTTTATTCGAATGTAATGTTCAAAGACCGAATTGCGTTTGACAAGTTTTTCCTCAATCAATTCAGGGATATCAGAGATATTGTTCAGATTGAGGTGGGTCATCAAATTGACCGGGAAGAGTTGTTGCACTATTACGAACAAGTGCCAACCCGCTATCTAACCATCATCCCTTTCGAAAATAACAACTCAACAGTTGCACTTACAGTTATTGAAACTGAAGAACGGCTGGACCTGAAGGAACTTGAGAATTCGGTTTCAGCCTACAGGAATGCGCACATGAACGTGTTAAATACATACCTGGAGTTGACTGATCTTTACGAAGATCAAAAGAAATGGACGGACTATGATGAATCGACAGACCAAATTACAACCAAGCTTTCCAATGTAGAAGTATTGAACGTGATGGTGGAGGAGATGCAGAAAATTCTTCCATCCGGGGGCGTTTCGGTGGCTTTGCGCGGTATGGAAACCTGGGTGAATGCCATTCGTTCAGCCGACTCGCCGGAATCACCCGCACTGGGATTGATGGTAGAGGAAAAATCTATGGCGTACGATGCGCTTCAGAAGGGTGAGTCGATGTTTTCCATCCACTTCAACCAAAACCCAAAAAGAGTTTCCACATCAGAAGCTTCCACTGAAGGGGCTACACTGGCTATTCCGATTTTGATATCTGATAAAAGATGTGCAGTGGTTTTAGCTTACGATAAAAATCCATTGATCTTTAAAGAGTCCACTAAGCATCAGCTTAAGAATTTGGTGAAAATTGCCTCGCTAACCATCCAGACGAATCGGGCCAATAACGAATTCAACCAGAATTTGCTGGCAACAGAATACGGGAATTTTCAGCCTGATCTCATGAATCTTTGCATCAACACACACATGAAACGCCGGTTTGACAACCAAACAATGTGGTATGGATTGGTTGGAATTGAAAACCTGTCCGAATTGCGTTCCCGGTTTCGGTTGGAAGATCTGAAGAAATTACAGCGATTGATGGTAAAAGCGTTGAACCCTTCCCGGCTGGGATTGAATGGTTTGATTGGTTTTCACAGTGATTATGTGTATTCCTATGTTTTAGTGAGTCCTGATGAGAACCATCATCAGGAATGGCTAAATACTGTTAAGAGTGATTTGAGAGAAAAACTTGATTTTGGCGATGGACGAAAAGTAGAAGTACATGTGAAAACCGGTTCAGGGAAAGTTGAATCGGACACAGAAGATATTAATGATTTGTGGAAACAGGCGAAGCGTTTACTTAGCAGTGCAATGAAGAATGAGAATGCCACGATTTCCGGACTATAAATATGCCAAGAACATTTTTACTGATTATTGACGGTTTAGGAGTTGGAGCCCAGGAAGACGCACATCAATACGGCGATGAGAAAGCCGACACGCTGGGAAATGTGAGCCGGATTGCCAATGTTCAGCTTCCGAATTTTGAGCAGCTCGGCCTTGGAGATATCCGGGATTTCAATTCGATAAAAAAGATAGAATCGCCCATTGCTTCTTTTGGTAAGATGAGAGAAGTCTCTGCCGGCAAAGACAGTACAACCGGTCACTGGGAATTTGCTGGAATTCATCTTGATCAACCTTTTCCAACCTATGCGAATGGATTTCCTGATGAAGTGATTCAAAAATTTTGTGATGGAATTGGAGTGGGAGACACTCTCTGTAATAAACCCTACTCCGGAACTCAGGTCATAGCCGATTATGGCAAAGAGCATTTGGAAACCGGGAATCCCATTGTTTATACCTCAGCCGACAGTGTTTTCCAAGTGGCTTGCCATACCGATGTTGTTCCTCTCGAGAAACAGTATGAATGGTGCGAATTTGCCAGAGAGAAGGTTATGATTGGAGAACATGGAGTTGGCCGCGTTATTGCGAGGCCTTTTCATGGAAAACCGGGGGCGTTTGAAAGAATTTCTGAAAAAAGACACGATTATTCTTTGATTCCCCCTGAGCCGAATTTGCTTTCGGTACTGCAGGAGAATGATATCCCGGTTTATTCCATTGGAAAAGTGATTGATTTGTTTGCTGACCATCTATTTACCCAATACCGAAAGACCAGAAATAATGCTGAGGGAATTTCTCAACTTTTGAGTTTGATGAGTGCAAATATTGAGGATAGCTTTACGTTCATCAATTTAATTGATACCGACCAGTTGTACGGTCATCGTCAGGATCCGGAAGGATATGGAAAATGCCTGGAAGAAATTGACAGGGCAATTCCTGCAATGATAGAGAAATTGAATGATGGTGATCTGTTATTTATTTCGGGAGATCATGGAAACGATCCAGCCGATGACAGTACCGATCATACCCGGGAATTTGTGCCCATTCTTGTGGTAAATAAAGGATCACAAAGAGGGGTTGATCTCGGCATCCGGGAAACATTTTCCGATGTATCGGCTACCATTTTAGACGCATATGGAATTGAAAATAAATGGAATGGCCGTTCATTTTTGAGACTCATTTGAAGTAAACAGATGGTTTTAAAATAGCATCAAGAATTCATATATTGTAAAGATTGTTTAACTACCGATGTTATATACCAAATTCAGTTTCTGTACGTAGTTAAACTGAGTAAAATTTCGAATCCCAACTTAGATTTAATACATAGTGGCTAAAAGTTCAGGCATTTCTACCCGCGAATCAGAATCACTGGATCGCTATCTACATGAAATTGGTAAAGAGAAGCTGATAACCCCTGAAGACGAAGTTCGTCTCGCCAAAGAGATACAAAAAGGATCACAACGCGCACTTGAAGATTTAACAAAAGCAAACCTCCGTTTTGTGGTTTCGGTTGCAAAACAATATCAAAACCAGGGCCTGTCTCTCGGTGATTTGATCAATGAGGGAAATCTTGGTTTGATTAAGGCCGCCAAACGTTTTGATGAAACAAGAGGTTTTAAATTTATTTCTTACGCTGTTTGGTGGATTCGCCAATCCATTTTACAGGCACTTGCCGAGCAGAGCCGAATTGTTCGATTGCCTTTGAACAGGGTTGGAGCTCTCAATAAAATTGGTAAAGAACTTTCCAAGCTGGAGCAGGAATACGAACGTGTGCCATCAGCGGCAGAGCTGGCTGAAAGCCTGGATATGACGGTTTCTGAAGTAGCTGATACGTTGAAAATTTCCGGTCGCCATCTTTCGATGGACGCTCCGTTCGCACAGGGTGAAGACAACCGTCTCCTTGACGTTTTGGAAAACGAAGAAATCCCCGATCCGGATAACGACTTGATGGGTGAATCCCTGAAAGTGGAAATCGAACGGGCGCTTTCCAAGCTTACAAAAAGAGAAGCCGAAGTCATCCGACTCTATTTTGGTATTGGTCGGGAACATTCTCTTACACTCGAAGAGATTGGTGAACGGTTTGATCTGACTCGTGAGCGTGTCCGTCAGATTAAAGAGAAAGCATTGCGTAAACTTCGCCATCATAACCGAAGTGCTGCTCTGAGAGCTTATCTCGGATAAGTAAACACCCCTATTTATTTTTCATTGACAGATTTTGCGGGAGAAGTATATCCGTAAGTACTCGTTGAAAATCCTTGAACTGTTGAATGTTAGGTGGAAGGCTATAATGTAAATTCAATTGTCATTCATCACAGGGCTCTCATTATTCGCGGGATATGGTATGCATTTCTTGCTTTAGTTCTTTTTGAATAATTAATTGTCCTTCACATGAACATGTGATTTGTACAATAAAATTATCTTTTTAGCTTGCAAGAATAATGTTGATTCGATCCTGCATACTAACTCTGCTCATAACACTTGGTTACCTGGAAATGGCTCAATCTCAATACCTGCCATTTCGAACCTATTCCATAGAGGTTGGACTGAGCGAATCTGTGGCTCAAACCATCATCCAGGATGAGCGAGGCTATATTTGGGTGGGAACCGGTTATGGCCTGAACCGGTTTGATGGTGTATCCTTCAAGCAGTACTACGAAGAAGACGGACTCTCTTCAAACGATGTTCACGCTCTATTTCAAGATAGCGAAGGAACGATATGGGCGGGAACCGAATACGGAATTTCTATTCTGCGGGGCGACACCCTTATAACCCCAGCCTCTGTTTCCCAATTGAATCAATACCCCGTCATTTCGATTGCTGAAGACCAGGAAGGAAATTACTGGTTTGGAACCGAATCAAATGGCGCCTGGATGCTTCCGGAAAATGGTAAACTAATCTCCCTGAACGAATCATTGGGAATTTCCATGGAGCGGGTTCAAACCATTTATTCAGCAAATGATGGAACCGTCTGGATTGGATCCCGGGAGGGACTTGCAAGAGTTTATGATGGAGAGGTGCAGTATCATTCCGTTGAAAATGGTTTGCCGGATAATCGAATTCGTCATATTACCGGCGACTCGTTTGGCAGAATCTGGATCGGGACTTTTTCGGGTTTAGTAAAGTATGAGAATGGTGAACTGACAGTTTATAATCAGTCTGATGGATTGCTGGATGAGAAGGTCCAGACGATTACGGTAGAGGATCGAAACCGGATCTGGGTGGGAACAGAGGGAGGGGTTTCACTTTTTGACGGAAGGACATTTGAAAATTACACACGAGCAGAAGGCGTTCCTGCACCTTACATTCACTCCTCCATGCTGGATCATGAGGGGAATATGTGGTTCGGTACACTCGGTGGAGGCCTGTGTATTTATGTGGGCGACTATTTTCAAAGCTTCAATATCGAGAATGGACTTACCAATAACGTAATCACCGGTTTTATTGAAGGCCCCAATGGGGATGTGTGGATTGCAACGTATGGCGGTGGAGTTATGCGGCATGATGGGGAAACGTTTCACCCCTACGACGAATCCGACGGTCTTGTTGATGATATTGTTTTTGCATTTATGCTGGATAGCCGGGAACGACTTTGGATCGGCACAAGAGAAGGAATCAGCATTTATCAAAATGGCCAATTTAACACGGTTAGTAGTGATCGTTTTCCATTCGGAATGGTTCGAAAGTTCTATGAAGACGTAGAAAAAAATGAATATTGGATAGCCACCTACGAGAGCGGGGTCATTCAATTAAAGGAAGATGGATATGTTCAATACCATACCGGAAACGGATTTTTGAACAATACTGTGATGGACATTAAAAGAGACAGCAAGGGAAACTACTGGTTTGCTACTTATGGTGGAGTGGCAATGTATGATGGAGAAGATTTTGAATACCTAACCATGGCCGATGGAATGCCCAGTAACGGGGTAATACAGATTCATATAGATGAAAACGGTAATAAATGGTTTTCTACATTTAATGGAATAGCAAAATACGATGGAAAGACAATCCAGCGGGTGGCTCAATCCGAACAGGTAGATCTGATAAGTTATTTTACAATTCAGGATCGGAACAATGGATATTGGGTGGGAACGAACCGGGGGCTGTATCAATTACATCCGGAAGAATTACTCCAGGCAAATTCTACTTTAGAACGCCTTCGGTCATTCAGGGTTTATAATAAAAATCAGGGACTGATCACAAATGAATTGAATGCCGGCGCTTCGTATCTGGCATCTGATGGGACCATTTGGTTGGGAACGGTTGAAGGTTTGAGCCATTTTTACCCCGAACAGGTCAGGCAGATTACATCTCCGCCAGGTATTGAATTCGAAGAAATTATGGTTAGCGGGCATATGGTGAACCCTTCGGGAGATCATCAGTTCGATAACGATGAGAATTTTGTCCAGATTTCTTATTCCGGGCTGAGCTATGAAGCACCGGATCAGATTTTCTATGAATACAGAATGAGAGGACTTGACCAGGGATGGCAAATTACAACTGAGCGAACAATTCGTTATCCATCGCTCTCTCCGGGCGAATACGAATTTCAGCTTCGGGCATATAACGCCGATGGAGTGCCCAGTGCAAAACTTGCCCGTTTTTCCTTTGATATTGCTTATCCGTACTATTTGCAGTGGTGGTTCTTCCTGCTCATTTTATTGTTGATTATCGGCCTCGCTCTGTTTTCCTATCGATATTTTAAAGTAAAAAAACAGGTTGATATTGAACGGATGCGCGTTCAGATAGCCAGCGATTTACATGATGATGTTGGATCATCCCTTACAGAGCTCGCCCTTCAAACAGATTTCCTCCAGGCTGGAACGGTCAATGAAGAGGTGAAGAAAACCCTTCGGCAATTGGGAGAACACAGCCGCAAGATTGTCAATAGCCTAGATGATATTGTTTGGTCTATAGATGCAAGAAATGATACAGCCGGAGATCTTACAGACAGAATGCAGGATTATGTGAACCAGGTTTTTGTCAATGGTGAGGTAAATGTTTTCTATGATTTTGAAAACCTCCGTATGCATGAAAGGCTACCGGTGGACGTTAAAGAAAATATATACCTCATTTTTAAAGAGGCCATCAATAATATTGTAAAGCATTCGAATGCAACCAGGGTTGATATTAATTTTTCTTTTGTAGGGAAAACATACAAGCTGGAAATCCATGATAATGGAACAAAAATAAAGAGTGACAGGAAATCGGGTCAAGGATTGCGAAACATGCGGATGCGGGCAGAACGTATAGATTCTGACGTTGATATTGTTTCGAATGGTGGATTCACTGTCCGCGCAACCGGATCCATAAAATAAGAGGTAAATCATGATTAGTGTAGGAATTGTAGAAGACAATGTAAAAATCAGAAATCTTATTCAGCGATATCTGGATATGCAGGATACGATGAACTGTAAAATTGCTGTGGATTCGGTTGAAGAGATGCTCGATCATCTTAAGGCGCATACTCCTCCGGACGTAATATTGATGGATATTCAGCTTCCTGGTATGTCAGGAATTAAGGGAATCGAAATCATCAAGAAGAAATATCCCGATGTTGAAATCATCATGCTTACAGTGTATCACGACTCTCATAAAATATTCGACTCGCTGGTTGCTGGCGCGTCAGGCTATTTGTTGAAACACACATCATTACCCGAAATCAAAGAGTCAATTGAGAATTTAATAGCAGGCGGGGCACCGATGTCTCCCCAAATTGCAAGAAAAGTGATAGAGCACTTTAATAAACCTGAACCGGAAAATAAACCTCAAAGCGACCTGACATCCCGGGAACAGGATATCGTGAATGGTTTGGTAGATGGTTTAAGTTATAAATTGATCGCCGACAGATACGATATTTCAATTGATACCGTTCGTGCTCATATACGAAACATTTATAAGAAACTTCACGTTAACTCAAAAGCGGAAGTGATTGCGAAATCCCTTCGAGGCGAGATTTAACAGAGAGATGTTTACATCACATGGTTATGTGATAGTTGATGGCTCAAATTTATTATATTATATAAGTGGATAAGTAAAACAACGGCAAGTCCGGAGGCTACTATGAGATATTCAACTACTTTAAATTTTTTATTGGTTGCCATATTGGCAATGACTGCTACCAGCTGTTACACTCAGCTTAAAACGACATATGATCCATATAATTCGGGCGGAACTTATCATTCGGGAGCAGACAGAGTAAGTTCAGCTGAGCGTTCTGTAGAACAACGCGGCGAACAAATTGTAGATGAAGAAGATTATACTCTGGGCTATGAAGATGGATGGGAAGATGCCGAGTCTTACTATTTTAAAGATTATGATGTCCAAAGATGGTACGAAGAGTACGGAGCCGCCCTTGCCCACGATCCATATGGCAGAAGTGTTGTAATCAATAATTATTATGGCAGAGGTTACTACGATTCACCTTACTACTCCTCATACTACTCACCCTATTATTCTCATTACTATCCTCATTATCATCCACACTCTTATTGGTCTGCAAGATTCAATTGGCATTTCTCTGTAGGTTTCATGTATGGATGGAATCGGTGGCATCCAGGCTATGGATATTATTCCTACTATGCTTATCCGGGCTACTATCCGTATTATGGAGATTACTGGGGATGGGGATATCATAGTCCATACTACGGCGGAGTAATTGTCTATCAAGGATCACGAACATCCAGAAATTACGGGCCAAGAGGAAATGGTTTGATTACTCGCGGTTCCAGCACAGTTAGAAGAACCCGTTCGGATGCAAGAGTACAGAATACAGCCAGCCGTAGAGCTGTTCGGTCAGATGCTCGTACAAGCCAGGTGTCAAGAAGCAGAGGTACGATCAACCGATCCGGTAGTAGTACAAACTCACGTTCTTCATCTACAGTTCGTAGTCGGTCAGGCAGTAATTCAAGCAGAGGTACGGTAAACAGAGGTTCATCCTCAAGCCGGTCACGAGGATCTTCCGGAACAGTAAACCGAAGCCGGTCATCATCTGGCAGCAGAAGTAACGGTACTGTAAATAGAAGCCGATCTTCCTCTTCAAACAGAAGCAGTGGAACGGTCAATCGCAGCCGCAGTTCGAACAATTCCCGCTCAGGAAATATTGATAGTGAAGGAGTTGTTATTACCCGGGGAAATTCGATCATCCGTCATCGTGAATCAGATGACAATCGAAACTCTGCTGTTAACAGCCAATCGGATTCTGATCCGTATACACGGGTGAATCGCTCAAGTTCTGTCAACAATCGAATTCAAGACTATAATAATAGCCGGATAGAAAAAAACGTATCAAGTCAAAGTTCTTTGAGCAGAAGAGAACGATCTATTCAGTCTTTGAGGAGCCGTCTTTTAGATCGAGGTGAAGTTGAATCTCCACAACAACGTTATGGAAGAGATTACAATGCTCGATCATCATCCAATAACAACCGACCCGGTTTCTTCAACAGTAATGCTGTTCGGCAGATTTATAAGCATGTAATCGGAAATAGTGGATCAAGAAGCCGGAGTTCTTCTTCGCTTGGCAGATCTTCATCCTCCTCCAATAGCAGATCATCTGCTGTGAGCCGTTCTGGATCAAGCAGCTCTTCAAAACCCGCTGTTCGGTCCAGCAGTAGTTCTTCATCTTCAAGAAGCAGAGGCAGCTCATCATCGAGAAGCCGTTCATCATCAAGAGATAGGAACAAGTAAGATAACTTGTATTTCTATTGAAGGAGTTAATGTTAAAATATCATCAATGTAGGTGGAGTATGCGAAAATTTCTAATCATGACAGTTTTCTTGGTTGCTTTCTTTGGAGTGAAACAATCAAACGCTCAAAGCGATAATAATATCCTGCTTTATAACAATCAGGCAACGTTGTTTGGAGACCAGGGACCTGCATATGATCCCATATCGATTGTGCTCCCCGGTACGGCAATGAAAGCAGGGATTGGGTCTTTTATTGACAATCCGGCCAGTATGGCTTTATTCGATAAAAGTATCGGGGAATTTGGACTGTCTTTCGGTGATGTGAGTGAAGATGGAAATTACCTTGGAAATACAAGAACCCTGGATAATAATCAGTTCAATTTATCAAATCTTGGTTTTTTGTATTCGCTTCCAACATCCCAGGGAAGTTTGGTTTTTGGGGGAGCCTATACCAAACATACTACGTTTAACCGGGCCTTGGCTTTTCGGGCTCTTAACGAAAACAGTACAATAACCGATCATTTCAAAACCGATGGTTCGCCTTATCAGGAGATAGCATTCAACACTTTTGCAACCGATTACGGTGATACCTTTGAAGATTGGGACGAATCTATTTTCAGAATTGGGTTCGACGAATACGGTGATTTTTTTGGGATACACCAGCAAGGAGAGGTATTACAAAGCGGAAATGGCGGAGAATACTCGCTCTTTTTTGCAACTGAGTTTCAAAAAAATGTGATGGTTGGTGCAAGTATTGGACTCTTAACAGGTAAGTTCAAGTACGACCGGGTTTTCCAGGAAATCGATGAATTAGATGATTATAACAGCACTATTATAGATAGTGATGAAAACGGGATCGGGGATACGGATATAGACAATATTCTATTGGACGATAATCTGACTAGCCGTTATAACGGTTTTCGTGCACGTGCTGGGCTCCTTTATAAAGCAACCGATAACGTCAATTTTGGAATAAGTTATACATTGCCAACCAGGATTTTTGTGGATGAGGAATTCGATGCCTCCATAACAACCACTTTCGACAACGGCACGGATTACAACGATTTTACAAATAGTGAATTTTCTTACAATGTGAAGTATCCGGGGAGGGTTTCATTAGGGGCTGCTCTTCAGGATTTTTCCGGTTTATCCATTTCGTTTTCTGCAGAATATGTGGACTACTCCAATACGGAAATTGAATTTGAAGAGAGCGATCTTTTTGAAGATGAACTTGCCGAGAATGATTTTATCAAAGAAGCCTATCAATCGGTGTGGAGCTACAGAGCAGGATTGGCTTATGATTTAACACCAGATTTTACCGTTCGTGGAGGATATGGTTTCCAGCCGAGCCGGTTTGTAAATGGCCTGGACGACAGAACTTCATACTCATTCGGAGCCGGTTTCAGGCTTGGAAATGGCGTTCGGTTCGAAGCCGCTGCCCGGTATACTGCATGGGAAGAGACAAGCGCGGTGTATGATTATGGCGTGTATGACTATGATGACCTTCCCGATCAGCTTCCTGAAGTTAGTACCCGATCAGAAACAGCAAACCGAACGGTTGACCGCTGGCAAATATTTGGTACCATCCGGGTGGATATATAACGGCTTTTGGTGCTGACTAAATTAAAAGCCCGTAATTCTTACGAGTTACGGGCTTTTTTTATCCCGAAAATTTATTTTATTCGCTTCTATTTAGTCTTTCTTGGGATTCACACTGAGAACGGCAGTGTTAACATGGCGAACCACATTGGCAGTTGTACTTCCCATCATCAGATAATTGATTCCGGTTCTGCCCACCGTTGCCATTATAATCAGGTTGTATTCATTATTTTGGACATGATTGAAAATCGCCTCGTGAACCGAGTCCTGCGAGACAATGACTTCATGATTAACCTGGTTTGATATTCGTCCGAAATGCTCTTTTTCAAGAAGTTTAAGCCGTTCTTCACGGATTTTCCGAAGTGAAAGATCTTTTTCTTCTTCATCAAACTGTTCGAAACTCAATACATGCACCAAATCAACTTTTGCACCAGATCTCTCTGCGATATCAATCGCGTAGGGGTAGGCTTCTGCTGCATTGTCAGAAAAATCGGTTGTGACCATAATTTTCTTGAAATCGTCTACTTCCGATTCATTTTCAACTACCATTACCGGAGTATGAGCGAGCCGCAAAACTTTTTCTGCAACTGAGCCGAGGAGGAAACGTGAAAATCCGGTTCGGCCGTGGCTACTCATAATGATATAGTCATATCCCTCCGAAGCATCAATAATTCCTTCTGCCGCATTCCCTAAAACTACAGAAGGCTTATCGAGCCGGCTTGGGTCTACATTGTTTTCAGCCACTTCTTTTACCCGGTTTGTGAGTTGCTCTTCGAGATTCTCAAAATTTTGATAGATTTTTGAACTCATCCCGAGTGCGTACGGTTCATCCAATTCCGAGATCGGTAAATGAGAATAAAACGGGGTTATTTTGCCATCAAACAGTTGAGCGAATTTATCAGCCACCTGTAAAGCTTTTTTGCTTCGATCGGAAAAATCAATTGGGACAAGAATTTTCATTGAAGTAATAGTTAGTTGAATTTTATGGTTTTATAGCTCGTTATCTCTTACTGTAATTTCTCTAAAATACAGTAAAACGTAAACAGATAATGTACTCTTAAATAAAGGAAATAAATGTAAAACTCCGATTTATTTCATGAGTTCCTGTTTCTCCTTTTCAAAATCCAATGGATGATGGGCGGAGCAAGAATAATTGCGATAAATATCTGCCCCATATAGATATAGAGAATCACCGTAATGAGAATGCACACAAGAAGAATGACGAACGAAATAAGCCATACGGTTTGATTGTTTGTCATGCTTATCCGTTTTCAAGCCTCAGGATTTCGAGTGGTGAATGACTGAAAATATGTCTGCTGCCACTCCATCCGATTAATATGGCTGAGATAGTGATCAGTATCGATAATACAGAGACGGTTACCAGATCCGGGACAAAAACAAGCTCAAAATAAAAATAAGCCAGGGCCCAGCTTGAAAGAACAGCGAGCAGAAGTCCAGTCAGCCCAGAGAGGAGGCCTAACAAAGCGTATTCAATTGTTTGGATGGTTCCGATTTGTGATTTGGCAGCCCCGAGGGTTCGCAGAAGGACAGACTCACGGGTTCTCTGTTTTCGACTGATAGCGATTGAACTCGCAAGAACGATAAAGCCGGTAAGAATACTAAAAAATGCCATAAACTGAATAGCGAGAGCCATTTTGTCAAGAAACTCCCGAACGCTTTGGAGGGCTACGGAAATATCAATAGAAGATATATTCGGAAACTGTGCAGTGACCTGTTGTTGCAGGGCAATGGTTTGTTCGCGGGAGTTGGTTTTAATTGTCGCAGCAAAAAATTGAGGCGCTTCTTCCAAAACTCCTTTGGGGAACAGAACAAAGAAATTGGGTTGAGGGCGGTCAAAATCTACTTCCCGAATACTGGCAACAACCGTGGTTACGGGAACTCCCTGGACATTAAATCCAAGTGTGTCCCCAATTTCAACTTTCAGGTCTTCATCAATCTGGTCGGCAATGGAGATCGGAACAACAGAATCGATACCGTTAGATTCACCAATCCATTCACCTTCAATAATTGTTTCAGAATCAATAAGAGAATCTCTGTACGTTACCCGGTACTCCCTGGAAAGAGCCCAACTGCTAATATCAAGAGTGGTATCAGTCCTGATTTCCGAAACAGGAACACCTTTTCGGCTGGCTAAACGCATGGACACGATGGGCACATTTTGGGTTACATTAACATCCGCATCCTCCATAATTCCAAGAAAAGATTCATTTTGATCAATCTGTATATCATAGAAAACAGCATCGGGCATTTGCTCCCCGGTTTGGAATTCTATTCGCTGTAGAAGCATTTCCTGGCTCATATAGAGAATTCCAATCAACAGCATTCCCATTCCCAATGTTATCATCAACATGGAGGTTTGGTTGTTTGGCCTGAAAAGGTTGGCCATTCCCTGGCGTACGGTGTATGAAAGTGATTTGAGGCGGAGTTTCTTAATCGTCATCATCAGGACTGCTGCCATAGCCCAAAGAAGCAAAACACATACAATCAAACCGATTGTAAAACCGAGAGCTACAAGAAAACTTTCCGTCAGAAGTCCCACTACGGCAACCAAAATTAGAATTGTAGAGGTAAATGCCACAATTTTTGCGCGTTTTGATAACGCCTTAATAGGAGAAAATTCTACAGTCCGAATCGTCAGAAGTGGAGAGATTGTACTGATTGTAATAAGCGGCAAAAGTGAAAAGACCAGGCTGATCAACAAACCGGTCAATAATCCAAGGGCTACTGCAGAAATGGACACAGATTGCACAATTTCAAATGGTAATAAACCTTCAAAAAGTGTGGGAATGTACAATTGAATAAAAATACCTAACCCGGTACCGATCAAAGCTCCCATGAAGCCGATTGCGGAAATCTGAATTGCAAATATTGCCAGGATTTTCTCTTTTGTGATCCCCAAACAGCGAAGAGTAGCAACGGTATTTGATTTTCGTTTGATGTAAACGTACACCGCACTTGATACTCCTAAACCGCCAAGCAGGATGGCCACAAAAGCTATCAGCCCGAGAAATTTCGACATTCCATTTACCACTTCCTCAAACTCTTCTTTTTCCTCAGCTACAGTTTCTGTCCGGATTCGATATTTATCGGAGATGGGATCAAATGCTTCTTCGATTTCACCGGCTTTTTCTTCAGAATCGAATTTAAAGAATTGTTTGTACTCAACACGGCTTCCACGTTCTAAAAGGCCGGAATCTTCAACAATGGATTTTGGGATAAACACCCGGGGGCCGATCAATGAGAATGCTGCGGCTTCTCCGGGCACACTAATCAAAGCGCCGCCAATTTCAAGTGTCACATTCCCAACCTGGATACTGTCGCCGACTTCTGCTCCATATTGGTTGAGAGCGGATTGCTCAACAATGGCAAACTTTTCTTCTTTATACCTGTCGGCAGCACTTTCCGGTTCCGTCTTTAAAGCTCCATAAAGTGGAAAGGGGCCTTCAATCGCCCGAATCTGGGAGAGCCGGGTGGAGCCGTTATGTTTGAATAATACCATCGAATTAAACTCAATGGAATTGGCATCACTCCCTCCAATAGAGTCAATAAACGCGACCGCTTCCTCGGGGTAGGGCTGACTTGAATCCATCTCAAGATCGGCTCCAAGCAATTCCTTCGCCTGGTCATCAACGGTTAATAGAACATCACTTCGGAATGATAAAATAGCCACCAGCGCCGCAATTCCGGCAATCATGGACGATGTGTAAAGCAACAGGCTTTTCCACTGAGGTTTGGCATCTTTGTAGGCAAGCCTCCAGCTGTAGGAGGAAATCAATTCTCGGAAAAATTTCATTGCGCTACATTTTCCTGGATGGTTTCAGGTCGTGCCGCCGGAGTGATCGTATCCAAAATAATAGCCCCGCTCTTTAGTTCGATAATCCGGTTGCATTTAGCAGCCAGTTCCCTATCATGGGTAACAATGATCAGTGTGGTTCCTTCATCACGGTTTAAGTCGAACAGCAGATCTTCAATCTGAGCCCCGGTATCGCCGTCCAGGTTACCGGTCGGTTCATCAGCAAACAGGATGTCGGGTTTGTGGATAAACGCTCTTGCAAGGCCAACACGTTGTTGTTCTCCTCCGGAAAGCTGTGTGGGATAGTGTGTGATCCGATCTTTTAAACCTACTTTATCAAGCAATTCAATAGCTTTTTTCTCTACATTTTTATAGGCTAATCCTCTCAGTTCGATAGGAACCATTACATTTTCCAGAGCTGTAAGGGTAGGAATGAGCTGAAATGATTGAAATACGAATCCAATCTGTTCGTTTCGAATTGACGAAAGTTCAGATTCACTCAGTTCGGATATTTTCTGATCATTGAGATTTACAACACCGGTTGAGGGTTTATCCAATCCGGCACAAACTCCTAAAAGGGTGGTTTTGCCACTGCCGGAAGGTCCAACAATGGCGCAGGTAACCCCTTTTTCTACAGAAAATGTAATATCTTTTAAGACCGTTAGTTGTTTATTACCGCTTGTAAATGTTTTTGATAAATTTTCGACTGATAAAATGGAACTATTCGGCATCCTGTATTTATTAAATTGACAATCAGTAAACAGAAGGGATAATATAAACCATTCCCCGAAAGAGTTTAATTTACCAAAAATAACGTATGAGATTTTTAAAGGTTGCACTTACAAGCCTGTTGTTACTTTGTTTTACAAACAGTTTTGGTCAGAATTCCAAAACAATTCTTTTTTTTGGGGATAGTATTACTGCCGGCTATGGATTGGAAACCGAACAGGCTTTTCCCGCCGTTATTCAGCAAAAAATTGATTCACTTGGCTTGAACTATGCAGTAGTAAATGCCGGTCTCAGTGGGGAGACATCCGCCGGCGGACTGCGTCGAGTGGATTGGATTCTGCGTCAGAGCGTGGATGTTTTTGTACTGGAGCTTGGCGGGAATGACGGTTTGAGAGGAATTGATCCACAGAATACCAAAGAGAATCTCCAGGGAATCATCGACAAAGTTCAGGAAACTTACCCGGATGCTGAAATTGTCCTAACCGGAATGGAAGCTCCGCCAAATCTAGGCAACCTTTATACGAATGAATTTCGGGGTGTTTACCAGGAATTAGCTTCAGAAAATGATGTAATATTTATGCCGTTTATACTCCAGGATGTAGCGGGAAATCCAGAGTTAAATCTGCCGGATGGAATTCATCCAACCGTTGAAGGTCATAAAATTTTGGCTGAGAATCTTTGGGACATTCTTAAACCTCTATTGTAATCTCCCGCAAAGCTTACCTCTTATGTATTCTTTTTAAGAGTGATTCTTCATCCGGCAGTTTTCAAAAGACTGAACCAAAAATGATTATTCAATCCTGAATTGAACGGATACGTTCTCCGTTACAGAGATTGTTCGCTCAAATTGAAGAAGTGATCCGCCACTTGCATCAAAAGCCATTTGTACGGATTCAGCCCTGGCAGCATAAGGCCGTGATGAATGATAATTGATAGTCAACACATCGGTAATAGATTTTCCGGCGGCATCAGCCAATATCTCTGCTTTTTTTCGGGCTTCCTCAACTGCTTTTTTAAGAGCCTCATCACTGGCTTGCTTTATTTCAGATGAAGTAAATGAGCCTGAGAAATTCGTAAATCCATTCTCAATCAATTTTATTTGCATCGATTCAAATTGAGTCACATCATCCAGAGAAATAAGCACCTGCTGCTGAGTTTCATAACCACTCTCACCAGTGTTATTATATCTTCTGATATGTGATATGCTAATGGGGTTTGCCGTAATATTACTATCTGCAATTCCTTCCTCAAGCAGCAATTCTGTTAAATACTGCTCCTGCTCTTTGTGAATTTGAAAAGCTTCCCGAGCATCTTCTTTGAACTGTGTAATGTTCACCCGGAAATGGATGAGGTCGGCCGATACCTGAACCTCACCAACAGCATCAACTGTAATTCGAGAGTCGTAATCGGAAGATTGTGAAGAGGCATCAGTAAATAATGCCACCAGAAGAAAAAGGGAAATAACTGAAATAATAGATGATTTTTTCATGATGAAGGTCTGTAGGTTTATTGTTTTTTAAAACTCCAACGAACGGGAAAATAAAATTGGTATACAGTCGAAAGCAATTAGCAAAAGTATAAGCGTATATTTTTTTAAACAAAGAAGGGAGGTGTCATTTTTAATTTATCAGCTATTAATAAATTGTTATGAAAGCGCTTGCATAAACCAAAAAATGACAGTTATTTTGGAGAGATTGTTTTTTAAAACGATCAATAAGTGTTCGATTCACAGTGTCTGCCAACATGAACCAATTACCTATCAGATGAATCTTAAGATAGCCGCTACCAAAATACTATTATGCTTTTTCTTCTCTTTTCTTTTTCAAATAACTAATATTAACAACCTTTTAGCCGCTCCGGCTTTTCAACAAAATAGTGCCCGTACTACCGTATCGGGGACTGTAATCGATGCCCAAACGGGCGAATCGCTTGCAGGAGTGAATATTATTGTTGAAGGAACCATGGTCGGTGTTGCCACAAATTCACAAGGCGAGTTTACGCTCAACATCAATGATGAACCGCCGCTTACCATCTTGGTATCAATCATTGGTTACCGAACACGCGAAATTGTGATTTCCGAACAGAATGTTTCCGACCTCGAGATTGAGCTTTCTGAGGAAACCATTCTTGGAAATGATGTAGTTGTATCTGCTTCCCGTGTGGAGCAAAGTATTTTAGAAGCACCTGTTTCGATTGAAAAAATGGATATTATTGCCGTTAACCAAACGGCATCTCCAAGCTACTATCAGGCGCTTTCGAACCTGAAAGGTGTGGATATGACCACAAGCAGTATCAATTTTCAGATTATTAATGCACGGGGTTTTAATTCAACCGGAAATACCCGAATGGTTCAGTTAACCGACGGAATGGATACCCAGGCTCCGGCGCTTAATTTTCCCATTGGTAATCTGAATGGCCCATCTGTTTTAGATGTGGAAAGTGTTGAATTTATTCCGGGGGCTTCATCGGCACTATACGGTCCCAATGCGTTTAATGGAATTCTGCTTGTGAACAGTAAAAATCCGTTTCGATATCCGGGGTTGAGTGTGAATGTTCAGACAGGTGTAAATCATATCGACAGTGACGCTACCTTGGGTGAACCCGATGGGGCCCAGCCCATGCTTGATTTTTCTGCCCGATATGCAAAAGTGATCAACGATAAGTTTGCATTCAAAATAAATTTCAGTTACTCACAAGCCGAGGACTGGGTGGGTATCAACTATTCAGATAAGAATGCTGTATTTACACCTTCAGGACTCTCAAATAATCCTGCTTACGATGGCGTCCATCTGTATGGAGATGATGGTTCCTTTAACCTTGGTTTATTGGGCTTGCCAAGTGATAACAGAACTGCTATTGCGCAACAAATTTCTGCTCAGACAGGGGTTCCGGCTTCAGTTACAGAACAGTATGTTGCCTCGTTGCCTGCACAACCAGTTACAAGAACCGGATATAGAGAAGAATTTTTGGTGGATCATGATGCAAATAATCTCAAAGCAGGAGGTTCACTTCACTATCGCCTCACAGACAACCTTGAAGCCAGTTACACAATGAATTACGGATCGGGAACGTCGGTTTACAGTGGGGCGCAACGATACAGCTTAAAAGATTTCTACATTCACCAGCACAAAGTTCAGTTCGAAGGCGATAATTTTATGGTTCGCGGATATGGAACTTTTGAAAATTCCGGTGACTCTTACATCGCCGATTTTGTAGGATTTTCTATCAATGACCAATATATGCCAACAACGCAATGGTTTGGTACATATGGGGCCGTATTTGCAGGTGGTTTGATGGGAGCCGCCGCAGAAGCTCAAGGCGGTAATCCTGCCTATAATCCGGCTACTGTAAATGCAATTTTGAATAATCCACAAGCAGTTGCCCAACTTCATAGCGCTGCAAGAAGTACAGCCGATGCCAACCGCATTCAACCCGGAACGGATGCATTTGATACCGCATATGAGAATGCTTTAGCGGATGTTGTGCCAAATGGAGCGCGGTTCGACGATCAATCCAGGTTCTTGCATGTTGAGGGACTGTACAACTTCAAGAATGAAATTTCATTTGTTGATTTGCAAGTGGGAGCGAGTTACCGGCAATACCAGTTGCGGTCTAACGGAACGATTTTTGATGATGCAGATGGCGGTGTAGATATCAACGAATTTGGTGGATTTTTACAAGCTTCCAAAGCCCTTCTTGATGACAGGCTTCAGTTAACCGGTTCTATTCGATACGATAAGAACGAGAATTTCGATGGACAGTTTAATCCCCGAATTTCTGCGGTTGTTAAGGTTGCAGATTCTCACAATATCAGGGCATCCTATCAAACCGGTTTTAGAAATCCAACTACCCAGGGCCAGTATATTGATTTGAATGTACTTACAGCACGTCTGCTTGGCGGATTGCCATATTTGGCTGATAAATACAATGTGACTCAGAGTTCATATACGCTTGAATCTGTAGAACGATTTACGGATGCACTTCTCGAAGCAGAAACACCGCAAGAACAGGTGCAAGCTGCCGGGCAGTTACAACCCTATCAGGGTTTTGATCCGGTTCGTCCCGAACAAATTCAATCTTTTGAAGTGGGCTATAAAGGCCTCTTGGGTAACAAATTGTTAATTGATGCTGCATATTACTATAACATCTATGATGATTTTATCGCCCAGTTCAGGGTACGGCAAATAAACTCCGATTTTAATGACGATGGCATTATTCAGGCCGGAGAAATTTTAGCGCCCGGCGCAGATACACTGCCACTGCTTTTATCAGGAACGGCATTGAATACCTTCCAGCTCTACACAAATGTTGAAGAAACTGTAAAATCTCAGGGAGCCGTGGTTGGGTTTGAATACAGCCTGCCCAAAAGCTTTCTTTTATCAGCAAACTACAATTGGAATGAGCTGATTACTGATCGGGATGAAGGCTTTATTTTTGATTTTAACACACCCGAACACAAAGTAAATGTGTCTATTGAAAATCGAAGATTGACTGATCAACTTGGATTTAAAGTGAGCTGGAGATGGCAGGAAGAGTTCGAATGGACGTCATCTTTCGCAAGTGGAATGGTTCCGTCTGTTTCTACGCTTGATGCACAGGTTACCTATCGTGTACCGGACCTCAAGTCGATCGTGAAGGTTGGCGGTTCGAATATCACAAATAACCAGCACATTCTAAACTACGGCGGTCCGAACCTCGGCGCCATCTACTACGTTTCTCTAACGTTTGACCAGTTTTTGAACTAAGAATTGGGGGACAAGTCAAAAAGAGTGCAGGTGAAAACCTGCACTCTTTTAAATAAAGGATAGAATACATTTCGACCTTTTTCAGAGAGAAAAGCCTTTGCATATTGGCACTTCTATTGGATATTGAAATAAGGCTCAGGATGGCACATTCAAATCTGTGAGATTTTCAATTATTTAAGACAAACTTTTGTATACCTATTTCTAAAGTTTGAAAAAATTACTATGTTCATACATAGTTAAAGTATGATAATATGAATCTTTCAATTGATCACAAAAGCCCGATTCCTTTGCACGTTCAGGTAGAAGAACTTCTACGTGAAATGATTCAGTTACCTGAATACAAAAGCGGGAAATTATTACCAAAAGAAGTTGATCTGGCAAAGGAGTTGGGGATTTCGCGAAATACGCTGAGGCAAGCCACAAATAAACTTGTGTATGAAGGCTTGTTACATCGGAAAAAGGGTGTTGGGACAAAAGTTGTAAAACATGTAGACAGTAAGGCCAAAAACTGGATCAGCTTTACCCAGGAAATGAAGGCCAAGGGAATAAAGGTGGTTAATTATAACATTAACCTGACCTGGGAAGAACCGCCTGAAGAAGTTCGCAACTTTTTTATGGTTGACAGGGGGACAAAAGTATTGAAAATGGAACGATTGAGAGGTGGAGAAGACGGGCCCTTTGTGTTTTTTATATCATATTTCCATCCGAGAATTGGACTTACAGGAAGAGAAGATTTTTCAAAACCATTGTATGAAATTTTGAGAAATCAATTCTCCGTGATCGCCAAACTATCAAAAGAGGAAATTTCTGCTAGGTCGGCAGACTTACCGCTCTCAAAAATGCTGGATATGGACAAAGGAGACCCGATTCTAAAAAGAACACGATTTGTATACGATCCCGGAAATCGGCCGATTGAGTATAATGTAGGCTATTATCGTGGAGACAGCATTGTTTACAGTGTTGAGAGTGAAAGAGATCAGAATGTTTGATTAAAAAAGATGTACGTAAGGTTTGTTATAGGAGTAATAGTTTTTCTTTTGTTAATTGGCCGGAGCGGAGGACAGGCACAAAATGTTCGCCCGGCAACCGAGTTTAACCATTTATTCACCCGAAGCGGCGGTGGCTTAACCGGAGCGGATGGTACGTATTCGGTTCTTCTGCCCGATGGTCGCTCTGTATGGATATTTGGAGATACTTTTTTGGGAACCGTAAATGCCGATGGCACTCGCGAAAAGATGGATCCCATCTATATCCGTAACTCTTTTGTGATACAAGAGGGGGAAACTCTAAAGACGCTTTTTAGAGAAACTCCTCAGGGAGATCGATCTATGGTTATTCCGCCGCTTGTTTTGGAATCGAATGGTGAAATACCTGAAGATTCTGTTTGGTACTGGCCCGGAGATGGGTTTGTGGTAGACGATCAATTAAAAGTTTTTTTCTCTGAGTTTCGACAAAACGGTTCGGGGATGTGGGATTTTATGTGGACTGGTTCAGCAATAGCCAGTTTTTCCTTGCCGGATCTTCAACAGGTAGATATTGAAATCCTCCCGGAAGAGAAAGTCAGCTCTATACACTTTGGGCATGCTTTGTTTGAAGATGAGGAATATACCTACATATATGGTTTGAGGGATGGAAAAGCCTATTGCGCCCGTTTTCCAAACGGCATGCCAGAAGGTGAGTGGGAATACTTTTCTGGTAACGAGTGGACAGATGATGTTAAAACGGTCTCTCCAATACTGGATGTAGGAATATCGGAGCAATTTAGTGTTTTAAAATTAAATGACGAGTACTATTTAATCACACAGCTTGGTGGATTGAGTAATGAGATCTGGGCATTTCATTCAGATTCACCGTTTAAATGGAGCGCCAAAAAGGGTAAAAAAATTCATACAATTGAGATTCCTTTCGATAATCCAAACTTGTTCACCTATAATGCGTTGGCTCATCCCCAGTTTATTGATGAACATGATTCTATTCTTATCTCATATAATATGAATAGCCATGAGTTGGAAGATCACTACCGGAATGCAAATATTTACCGCCCACGTTTTATTCGCGTTCCCATACAACAACTGAAATAAACCATTAAAAATGAATCAATACTTTTTTAAAATTTTTTTAAATGCTATTTTGTTCAAACATACCAACATAATAAAAAGATCATGAATAATTACTTACCTAAACTATCGATCGTCACTGTACTGCTTGGAATCTTTTTTTACTCTTGTAGCAGCGATTCCAGTCCGGAATTACCTACCATAACACTGGATGCACAATCTGTTGAAGCTAAAGCGGGGGATATGATTTCAATCGGGGTTAACTATACAACTCCCGAAGGATTTGACCATTTAATGATTGAAAAAAAATTAGATGGTGATGTTTTAGATACGGAAAACATCACAAATGAGGGGGGAGGTACTTATCAGTTTGAATATGAAGTTCTCGTTGAAGATTCTGAAGGAATTCTCTCATTTACATTCACAATATTTGATGAGACAGACGCATCTGCAAGTAAGGATCTGGTTGTTGCAGTTGAATTGACCAAAGAACAACTGCTTACCAACTACGACTGGCTGCTCAGCGAAGAGATCAGACAAAAAACCGGTGAAAATGATATTAGCGAAGCGTATACGGATGATGTGTACCGTTTTCACGCAGATGGTTCATACGATAAAAGCATCGGCGAAAAGCAAGATGATTTTGGCGATGCCTGGTATAATCACTGTTATTGGAATTTGGATGATCAGGATGTATTAATCATGACCCGAACGGGTGCTTTTGGCGAAGATGTAAGAGATACTCTATATGTAAATAGCGTGGATACAGAGGAGTTGAGAGCTGATGTGATTTACTACGGGTTGGACGCTTTCAATACCGGAACTGAAGATGTGCCTTATGAATCACAGGAAGAGTATGTGAAAGTTTTTGTTGCTCAACCAAAAGGAAACAATTTTGATCCATACAAGCCGGGAAGCGCAGATGATGCAGGACCTGCCGGATCATGCCTGGACGTTGAATTTTAGAAATGATCGATCATTGCAGGTTGCAGCAAACAGATTGCAACCTGCAATCACTTTTTTTGGAGCCAAATATGATACGGAGAGTTTTATGAAAGGTATTGTCAAATGGATGCTCATAACTATTTTATTGTCAGTAGTTTCTGCTACAGCATATGCCCAGGAAATTATCCCGGTTTCAGGGGTGGTTCTTGTTGATGGGGAGCCACTTGCCGGTGCTCACGTCCTTGTAAAAAATGAGACGGAGATAGGTACTGTAACAGATATCAATGGAGAGTTTTTTATAAATGTGCCAAAAGATTCTACGATTGTTATACGCTTTATTGGTTTCGAACCAGAGGAGCGTATTATTTCTACAGATGACTATTTGGAAATTGAACTGCATGAAAGCCTGATTCAGGGAGAAGAGCTTGTTGTTGTAGGGTATGGATCAATTCGGAGGAGCGATCTGACCGGTTCCGTTTCTTCTGTTGATGCCGAGTCAATCGAGGCCAGTTCTATATCGTCGATAGACCAGGGATTGCAGGGAAAAGCTGCCGGTGTGGTTATTCGGCAAACATCCGGTCAACCCGGCGCTGGATCAACCATTCGTATTCGGGGAACCACGTCAATTAATGGAAATAATGAACCCCTGTACGTAATTGATGGCGTGCCTATTATCAGTGATGCCGGGCAGATGTCTATTGGTGCCACAAGCGGACCTTCCATGAATCCGCTGGCAAGTATCAATCCAAGTGATATTGAATCTATAGAAGTGTTAAAAGACGCCTCCGCTACGGCTATTTATGGGGCAAGAGGTGCAAATGGAGTGATACTTGTAACTACAAAGCAAGGCAGCAGCTCGGGACCGGAAATCTCTCTCGGGTACTACAGGGGGATTCAAACCATTTCCCGGACAATCCCGATGTTGAATGCCCGGCAATTAGCTATTCTTGGAAATGAAGCTGCCGACAATTCAGATGTACTTCGCAGAATTATTTATGCCAGTCCCAATAACCTTGGTGAAGGCATAAATTGGCAGGATCAGATATTTGAGCCTGCTCCAATCAGCAATTATCAGCTTTCCATCAATGGCGGAGATGAGGATACGAGATATACAATCTCCGGAAATTACTTTAATCAGGATGGAATTATCATCAGCTCTGCTTTTGAAAAAGGGAATCTGAGGGTAAATCTGAATCAGGATCTTTCAGATAAAATAACCGTAGCTACCAATCTGAATCTGAACAGGAGTTTAATGGATGGGGTGGTTACCGATGCAGAAGCCGCAACAGCCTCAAGTATAACGTCATGGGCGCTGGAATTTAATCCGGGACTTCCGGTTTACAATGCGGAGGGAGGATACACCTATGAAAATAACACCTCTCGGCCGGCTATTGGAAATCCTGTTGCTGATGCTTTTGAGACAGAACAAATCAATAAAACAACGCGCTTTATTGGAAATGCTTTTGTGCGTTGGAATATCATCGACAATCTTGAATTTAAAAGTTCAGTCGGTGTTGACGGCTTTCTCAATGAGGAGTTCTATTTCGTGCCAAACTATTTAAAAAGAGCCGAAGCCAGTAATGGACAAGCTGCTTTGGGAGATTCGAAAGGATATACATGGCTGATTGAAAACATTTTGTCATACAATAACCGCTTCAATAATGAGCATTCATTGAATGTAGTTCTTGGCCATACCCTTCAGAAATTCAATAGTAATTTTCTATATGCAGCCACCTCTGATTTTGACGACAATCGCCTGGGGTATCATTCCATACAAAGTGGTAACGAGAAAACACTTTCTCTGAGCGGAGCAACTGCCTGGCAGATGCAGTCGGTTCTATCCAGAGTAAATTATAGTTACCGCAACAAATATCTGGCTACGATATCTGGGCGTGTGGATGGTTCCTCAAAGTTTGGAGCCGGTAACAAGTATGGGTTTTTCCCGTCAGTTTCCTTGGCATGGCGTTTAAAGGAGGAAGAATTCCTGCGTAATGTTGATGTCTTAACTCAATGGAAAGTGCGTGCTGGATATGGAATTGTAGGGAATGAGGGAATTCCGCCATACAGTTCTATGGGAACTCTGGAAGTAACCGAGGCCTATTTCGGTGAAAATGAGATTGCAAAAGGTGCAGGTCCGGCTACTCTGAAAAATGATGATTTGAAATGGGAAACAACCGGACAGTTCAACACCGGTATGGATGTGGGATTCCTGGATGATCGAATCTCGTTAACCTTCGATTATTATTATAAGAAAACCACAGACCTGCTCTTAAACGCACCGGTGCCTTATACATCAGGATTCAGATATGCTTACACAAATATTGGAGAATTAAAAAATGCCGGGTTCGAAATTGCCCTGAGAACGGAGAATTTCAGAGACAAATTCCAATGGAATACGAGCATTACATTTGCTCAAAACAGAAATGAAATAACAAAGCTGACCGGTGAGGAAGATGGCGGCTTAACAGGCCAGAACATCCTTGGAATCAATGGTTGGACCCGCATAACAGAAGGGCAGCCCATTGGTACATTCTACGGTTATAAATCAGACGGAATTGTCCAGTTAGAAGAGAACCTGGATGAAGTTCCCAGGTTTTCAAGTTACTCACCTACGTATGGCGATCGGAAATACATCGACCAAAATGGAGATGGATTTATTAACGAACAGGATAAAGTGGTTCTTGGAAATGCCAATCCGGATTTTACTTTTGGCATAGGAAATGAGTTCTATTACAAAAACTTTTCGTTGAATGTTTTTCTGCAGGGAGTGTATGGAAACGAAATCGTGAATTTTAATCGGTTTGGTCTGGAGAGTTTTGATGGTACTAAGAACAACTCAACAGCAGCTTTAGACCGCTGGACTCCCGAAAACCCTACCAATAAATATCCACGGGCGAATGCACTTCCGCCTCCAAATGTGTTATCTGATGTTCAGGTTGAGGACGGTTCTTTTCTTCGGGTTCAGGATGTAACATTGGCTTACAGCCTTCCTGCTGATCTGTCGGAGAAATTACATCTCAGGACAGTTCGGTTTTATATAAGCGCAAAAAACGTTTATACACTCACAAACTATAAAGGATATGATCCCGAAGTGAGTCGGTTTTCCAACGACAATCTGAGTATGGGAGCAGATTATGGTTCCTATCCACGCTCCAGGATGTTCATGGCTGGTGTAAACATTTCATTGTAAGGAGGTTCAATTATGAAGAAAACTATGGATAACAAATATGGTACGGGATTTCTTGCAGTTATATTAATGATCCTCACAATAGCTGGCTGCGATTTTTTGGAAGAGAATCCTGTATCCACAATTACATCAGATAATTATTATCAGTCGGAAGAAGATGCTGTTGCCGCAACAAATGCTCTGTATGATTACCTGAGCGTGGGAACTGCGGGCATTTTTGATCCTACCTTTGGAGGTATATTCTTTAATGATTATTGGGTCTTTCACGATTTGGTCTCTGATAATGTTACCGAGAAGCTGACAGGCCAGGAATATCGAAATCTGTCTCTGTTCAATCATACCGCCGATAATGTTCGGATTGAATATTACTGGCAGGATCTCTACAAAACTATCAACGCAGCAAATACAGTAGTTGATAAAATTCCTCCGATTGATTTTGATAACATGCGCAAGCAACATTTGATATCGGAAGCGCGGTTTATCAGGGCTATGATGTATTTCGAACTTGCCCGCACTTTTGGGGATGTTCCACTCATCATTCAGGCTACGGCTGATGTCAGTACATCATACCAGCCGAGAACCAGCAAGGAAGCTGTTTATGCCCAGGTAATCAGTGATTTGGAATTTGCCGAGCAAAATCTCAGCGATTCATACCGTGTTGGCAAAGGAAGGCCAACGCCGATGGCAGCTACCGCTTTATTATCAAAGGTCTATCTGTATATGGAGAACTACGAGATGGCCGCAGAAAAAGCACAGGAGGTGATTGAGTCCAATGAATATTTCTTGTGGGACGATTTTGCAGACATCTTCAAAATTGAAAACATGAATGAAGGTGAAATTATTTTTGCAGTCAATTTCAGTGGTACCCAGAGTGAAGGCTTTAAACCCAATCAGTATTTGGTTCGGTTATTGCCGTCAGGTTTGGATCAAGATGGCGAAGGCCCCGAAAATGCCCAAGGCTGGGAAGTCCCTACAGACGATCTTTACAACAGTTTCTACAATTTAGATCGTCGCAAAGAAGTTACGTTTATTGAATCATTTACATACAGCGACGGCAGCACTGTTCAATTCGAACCACACTTTGGAAAGTTTTGGGATCAGGAAGCCGAACCGCGTGCGAACAATACCGATATGGATGTAATCTATCTTCGCTATGCGGATGTTTTGCTTATCTACGCGGAGGCACTAAACGAAGTGAACAATGGGCCAACACCACAGGCTTATGATGCGATTAATCAGGTGAGAAGACGGGCCCGGTTCGATGGAACAACTGAAAGAAATGTGCTGCCTGACATAGCCGGGCTGAATTATCAGCAATTTAAAGATGCCATTCTAAAAGAAAGACGCTGGGAATTTGTATTGGAAGGTCAGCGCTGGGGCGACCTGGTAAGAATGGATAAGCTGGTAGATATCGTAAATGCTTCCGGCAAAGAAAACGCTTCACCCGAACCTTTTCATAAGCTTTTTCCTATTCCACAAAGAGAACTAAACATCAATAAAAACCTGACCCAAAACCCGGGATACTAAAACATATAATCCAATTTCTCCTGAAAAAATTAAGGCAAGAATCTACTGAAATGAATTTTAGAAAAAACCCTGCTATTCGAATATCTGGTAAAGAGTGTACAGCCGGCTGGGAAGCTGTATCAAAAAGGTTAATCAAGCATCTTGAAAGTTTACAAATCGGACCGATAACCATAGCTATTGAATGTTACCAGGGAGTTCGCCTGGCCGAGATTAAAGAAGATCTGACCGATGCATTGAATCCGGATGTAGTGATAAACCCGGAAGATTATTTGTACGAAGAGCAAAAAATCCGCCAGATTACACAGGATGATGTTACGGATGATCGCATCTTCGGACGAATCACTCAGCTTGAAATGAAAGATTTGGTCGATCCCGATAAAGTGGAATCCATTCGGAAAAGATTAAGAAATGGAGATTCCCGTTTAACCGTGGTTATGGGCCCCGGAGCGTCGTTGATCCCGGAAAAAGTTGACATACTGGTTTATGCCGATATGGCCCGATGGGAAATACAACAGAGAATGCGGAACAACGAAGTCAATAATATCGGCATTCAAAACAAGCAAGAAGGTATAGAAGACAAATATAAAAGAGGCTTTTTTGTTGACTGGAGAATTTGTGACAAACTGAAAAAGCAGATTTTTGAAAATATTGATTTTGTTCTGGATACCAACAAAAAAGGGCAGCCAACTTTCATAGATAAAGAGACTTATGATTTTGCCCTTCAACAAACCATTCAGCAACCATTTAGTGTGGTTCCCTTTTTTGATCCGGGACCTTGGGGTGGCCAATGGATGAGAGAGGTGTGCAATCTTGACGATGGTCCTGAAAACTACGCCTGGTGTTTTAACTGCGTTCCGGAAGAAAACAGTATTCTTTATCAGTTTGATAATGATGTGGTTATGGAATTGCCATCTCTCAACGTAGTATTTTTCCATCCGGAGGAATTGTTAGGTGAAAAGGTATTTCAACGATTTGGAGATGAATTTCCAATCCGTTTTGACTTCTTAGATACGATTGAAGGAGGAAATTTAAGTCTCCAGGTTCACCCTTCGAAAGAATATATTCGGGACGAATTTGGCCTTTCATACACACAGGATGAAAGTTACTATCTGATGGATGTTCAGGGTGAAGCCAAAGTGTATCTCGGCCTAAAGAATGGAATTGATCCTGATGTGATGGTTGAAAATCTCAAACATGCCAACAATGGCGGGCCGGGATTTGATGCAGATCAATATGTGGCCTCTTGGCCGGCAAGAAAGCATGATCATTTTTTGATTCCGAATGGAACGGTTCATTGTTCGGGAGAAGGATGTATGGTTCTTGAAATCAGTGCAACCCCATACATTTTTACCTTTAAACTTTGGGATTGGAATCGGCTGGGACTGGATGGAAAACCACGGCCCATTAACATTGACAGGGGAGAAAAAGTCATAAAATGGGATAGAGATGACGAATGGGTTCCTCAGAATCTCATCAATCAATTTCAAAAAGTAGATGAAGGCGATGGCTGGGTAGAAGAAAAAACAGGTCTTTATGAAACCCAGTTTATTGAAACCCGGAGGCATCGTTTCAGCAAAGCTGTCCCTCACAAAGCCAATGGAAGTGTAGCTGTATTTAACCTGGTAGAAGGAGAACAAGCAATGGTTTCAAGCCCGAATGATGAGTTCGAGCCGTTTATCGTTAATTATGCGGAGACATTTATCATTCCGGCTTCCATTCGTGAATATGAAATTGCCCCTACAGGTAATAGCCGCGGGAAAGAGATCATGACGATCAAAGCCTATGTCCGTACCTAACAACAATTGATTAAAGGATAAGTAGATGACAAAATCTGCCTCGTTTCAAAAGTTTGCTCCGGTTATGATATCATTCTACATCATGGGATTTGTGGACCTGGTGGGAGTGGCAACCGGATATGTGCAAAAGGATTTTTCTCTGTCTGACAGTGTTGCTCAGCTTTTGCCCAGTATGGTATTCGTCTGGTTTGCATTAATTTCTCTTCCAACGGGGATCTTCCAGGACCGAAAGAGCAAAAAGCTGACGCTAAGCATTGGTATTTTTGTTACCGGTGCAGGACTTCTGATTCCCTTTCTGATATACACATATCCTGCCGTTGTTTTGGGATTTTGTTTACTCGGAATCGGGAACACAATTCTGCAGGTATCTGCAAATCCTTTGTTGATTGATATATCAACTAAGAGTACACAATCGGCAAATCTGAGTTTCTCCCAATTTGTAAAAGCATCGGCAGCTCTGTTAAGTCCAATATTTATCGCCATTTTGGTGCGAACATTTGGAGACTGGAGATTGATTTTTCCTATCTATGCCGCCATTTCAATACTTATTGCGATATGGTTGCTGACCATCAAGATAGAAGAAAAAAAATCAGAAAAACCGCCGGCTACTTTTAGGAGTGTATTGCGCCTATTAAAAGAGAAAATGGTTATTATTCTTGTACTGGGCATCTTTCTGATTGTAGGTTTTGATGTAGGAATGAACTCAAATATTGCCATCTTTCTCACATCCCGTTTTGATCTCGATTTGGCAACTGCGGGTTTCGGAATTAGTGTTTACTTCGCGTCGTTAATGGTAGGACGTTTTTCGGGCGGAATTTTACTACGCTACATTACCGAACGAAATTTTATTATCGTGAGCTTGTTGCTGACGTTCATAGGGCTTGCAGGCATTATTATGATCCCAATTCTGGAAGTTACCTGGGCAATGATTTTTCTAACCGGTTTAGGGTTTTCAAATATCTTTCCATTGCTTTTCTCTATTGCTATTAACCGTATGCCGGATTATGCCAATGAGGTTTCCGGTTTGATTATTCTATCGGTTTCAGGAGGTGCGGTTATTCCTCCGCTTATGGGATATGTAAATCAGAATTTCGGAAATATTGCACCTATTTTTGTATTGGCAGGCTGTATGCTGTACGTATCCTATGCGGCAATGTACATGTTGGCAAAAGACACAGAAAAAATATAAATCTGAATAAGTATGAACGTTTCAAAAACTATTCTAACGTTGGATGCAGGAGGTACAAATTTTGTCTTTTCTGCAATGAAGGACAAGAAAGAAATTGTTGAACCGGTTACGCTTCCTTCTAATGCTCACGATCTGACCTTATGTCTCGAAAACCTGGTCAGTGGATTTGAAGGAGTTATAAAAAAACTGGACATGAAACCGGATGCAGTCAGCTTCGCTTTTCCGGGCCCGGCGGACTATCCGAAGGGGATTATTGGAAATTTGCCGAATTTTAAAGCTTTTCAGGGTGGGGTGGCTTTGGGGCCTATGCTTGAGGAAAAATTCGGGGTCCCGGTATTTATCAATAATGACGGAGATCTTTTTGCATATGGAGAAGCACTGACCGGTATTCTTCCGGCAGTTAACAAAAAATTGGAAGCGGCCGGAAGCGTAAAAAGGTTCAATAATTTAATTGGCCTGACAATCGGAACCGGTTTCGGAAGCGGCATCATACTGAACAGAACATTGCTGAACGGGGACAATTCATGCGGAGCTGAAATCCACAACACGCTGAATGTTGTCAATCCCGATTGGAATGCAGAAGAATCCGTAAGTACAAGAGCCGTACAAAGGGTTTATGCCGAATCAGCCAATCTACCTTTTGATGCCGCCCTCATGCCGGGTGATATCTACAAAATTGCAAAAGGTGACATGGAAGGAGATTCAAACGCAGCAAGAGAAGCCTTTCATCAGCTTGGGATGGCATTAGGGCACTCAATAGTAAATACGGTTACTCTGATTGACGGTCTTGTTGTTTTAGGCGGGGGATTGGTTGGAAGTTGGGATCTTTTTGCGCCGGTTATGTTCGATACCATCAAAAAGAAATACGAAAACTTTAAAGGCGAAAAATCTGACAGGTTATCTTTAGAAGTGTATAATCTCGAAGATGAAAAAGAGATAGAAAAATTCATCAAGGGAAATCCGCAAACCGTGAAAATTCCCGGAAGTGATAAGACCATTGAATACGACGAATCTCCACGAATCGGTATCGGAAAAACCGTTTTGGGAACCAGTAATGCAGTAAGCCTTGGCGCTTATACCTTTGCCGTGCAAAAATTGTTGAATGATAATTCTTCAGGAGATTGATGAAACGACCAGACCGGATACTGTTTTTGGGGTTATTCATCGTGTTCATGATATCTGGATGTCAGTCTACCCCAAAGGACATCTATTCAAATATCCCCTCATTAGATGAAATGCCGGGAGAGTGGGTATCAGCAGATACTGCGGATATGGAACCGTCTATTCGGAATTTTCGTGGTCAGGCTCTGACCAATCGGGACATTAATTCTGTGAGCTGGTTTGTATCTGCTCCATATTCTGGTGGATATCACACCGGTCGATTACGAATTAATGGTGAGACTCCCGAGGTAAGTTCTTTCCGCTGGCAGGCGTGGCAGGCCCTGAGAAAAGCCGAATGGAATGGACTGGAGTTGGAAAGCTCAACCCGGATGCCAATTGATAAAGACGGCTTAATGTGGGAAATCACCATTACCAATAGAAGTGAAAACTCACAAAATTTAGATCTTGAATTGGATATGATCGGGTTTAACAGCCAATATGGAGGGGAGTGGCAATGGTGGTATCCGTATCCCAAAATGGATGGAAAGACCACGAACCGGGATGAGGAGGTGGAAAATGTCCGAACGTATTTCAATAAAGATTTTAATTCTCTTGAGACCACTGCAACCGAATTGGTGAATGGAAAGCCTCAACAAAAACAAGTAACGCTTACCTGGCCAACTGACCGGGAAATTCTTGGAAGTGATAAATATTCGTCCGCTCTTAGAGAGAACATTCTTCTTGTGAATGATCGGGAAACTTCGGCAAAAACAGCTTTTCAAATAACTGATTTGGAATGGGAATATGAAGTTTTCAATAGCGGAGCCACGGCTCAAAAATCAGTAACATTGAATCCCGGGGAATCTTACACCATTAGATATGCAATGACGGTGGCTTCAGATGAGAAAGAAGTCGCAGAGAATGTGAGTGAATTGGTTCATGATTTTGACGAGGAATTTCAGAAGATAGAGGAGGAGTGGAGAACGCGTTGGAAGGATATTTTCCATCCGGGAAATCAATGGCTGTCGGGATCATTTCCAGTTCTTGAAACGGCAGATTCACTCGCAAAGAGAGTGTATTATACCGGTCCGCTGACCATGCTCTACCTGATGAATACGAATCTTCCTCAGCATGAAAAAGTCTTCCTGACAGGAGGTCCACGCTGGGGAGCGTCTATCACGTTTTTCTGGGATATCACAGAATGGTCTACACTTTGGGCGGTTGTTGATCCCGAAATGATGAAAGAGCATCTGTCTTCCTGGATTTTGATCGATCCAAGTCTGCACTATGGAAAAGATAATATCAGCGGAGTGGGTGTTGGCAATGGTTATTCGGCCAACTATTGGGCACTCTTTCAAATGATTCGATCGTACCTGACGATCTCAAAAGATTATGCGTTTCTGGATGAAATGATTGACGGAAAAACCGTTTACGATCATCTTGAAGATTATGCAATGAATTGGAAACGGATCTCTATTTATGGCCAGGATGGAGCTCAGGAAGATATCTATAAACTGGCTGATTTCGGAGATGATGAATGGAACCTTCTTGAGGCCGTTCCCACCTACAAACATATCGTGCCGTCATTCAATGCCGCATACATCTGGATGATGAGAGAGTTGGCTGATTTTGCCGAATTGGAAGGAGATCAGTCCAAAGCACAACAGCTCAGAAATGAATCGGACGAGATGATGGACCGTCTTCTCAAACTATATGCAGGTAATGGCGTTTGGAACAGTCTATATCCCAATGGAAAAACTGTGGAAGTACGCCACTCCCTCGATTTTATGTTTTTGGGACGATACGTATCACAGGATATCCCGGAAGAGATCAAGCAGGAGATGATGGATTTCCTCTACAGAGAGTTAATTACAGACCACTGGATGAGAGCCCAATCATTGCAGGATATTGCGGCTGAGGATTCAGACAGACCCGATCACGGACCGTTAGGCGCATTTGACGGATGGCCTGCCGGCACGATGGATGCACTCACACAGCTTGGTTATCCAAATAAAGCACTGGATTTCTATCATAATATTGCTCCTGTCACGAAGGAAGGAATTTGGGCACAGGCTCATGAGTTGTGGGGAGAGAATAAACGTGAGAAGAATGCACGTGTTCGGATCGCTCAAAGAGGATGGCATAACCGGGAATCATCATCAGGAATTGCAATGTCTCAGGTTATGCTGAAAAACTTCTTCGGTTTTTATCCCGATGGGAACGGTTCCGTTATCTCCAATCAAGACAAACCGGATATGAACGGTACTCTTTATAATGTGAAATATGGTGAGTCCTATTTCGATTTGATTTTAAAAGATGGTGATGTAGAAATGGTTCGGCAGGATCGCTCATCTGATTAATCCAAAGTGTTTACCTCAATATGATGAAAAAAATCCTACTTCTTATCTGTTCAGTTTGCCTTGCGGGATCTGTTTACGCACAACAGAAAAAACCTGCTGATTATGTAGATCCGCTGATTGGCAGCCATGATTCCCGTTGGATCATGTTCCCCGGGCCAACGATGCCGTTTGGAATGGTCAAACTGAGTCCCGATAACCAGGAGAGAGGATGGAAGGCAGGGTACGATTACAACATCAATAACATCGCCGGATTCAGCCATATTCATTCCTGGACAATGGCCGGACTTCTTACCATTCCAACGAATGGAGAGTTGAAAATCAAGCCGGGAACAGAGAAGGACCCCGGTCGTGGATACCGGTCAAAATTCAATCATGATACAGAGGAAGCCGAACCAGGTTATTATTCTGTAATGCTGGATGATTACGGAATCAAGGCCGAATTGACAACGACCACAAGAGCCGGATTCCACCGATATACTTTTCCGGAAAGCGATTCATCGCGAATTTTGATCGATCTGCTGACACCTTCGGAATACAACTATGAAATCGGGTACACCAATATCACGAAAGTAAGTGATTATGAGATTGAGGGAGTTTCGTACCAGCAAAGTTTACGGAAAGCCAACTACAATGAGTATGTGCTCAATTTTGTGATCCGTTTCAACAAACCGTTTAAAAGCATGAACGGATGGGTGAAGGAAGAGATCTACAGGAATGTGCAGCAGGTTTCTTCGGGATTTGGCCATAAGGATGTAGGCACATTTCTCGAATTTGAGACTGAAGAAGGAGAGCAAATCATGATGCAAACCGGTATTTCACTGGTGAGTATAGAGCAGGCACGCCTCAACCTGGAAACCGAAATGGATCCGTACGATTGGAATTTCAACAAAGTACGGGCAGATAATAAACAAACCTGGAATGATCTGCTTTCCGTGATTGAAGTAGAAGGAGGCACGGAGGAGAATAAAACCAAGTTCTATACCAATCTCTACAGAGCCTATGCCGGAAGAACAACCTGGAGCGATGTGAACGGCAAGTACATGGATATGTATGAAAACGTGCAACAGGTTCCCGATCCCGAAATGCCGGTTTATGGAAGCGATGGCTTCTGGATGACGTTTTGGAATCTGAATCAATTATGGAGTCTTGCCACTCCTGATATCGCCAATAATTGGGTGAAATCAATGCTTGAAATTTCGGACAAAGGAGGATGGCTTCCCAAAGGTCCGACTGGAATTGAGTATTCGGGCATCATGGTTGCATCCCACCAGATCAGCCTGCTTACCAATGCCTATCACAAAGGAATCAGGGATTATGATGTAGATAAAATGTACCAGGCAATTCATAAGCTTCAAACCGTTCCGGGGCATCCACACGAAGCAGGTGGATATGTTGGGAATCGAAATCTTGAAGAATATATACGTTATGGATTTGTGCCTGACGAAGAAGGGCCGGTTTCCAATACACTTGAATACGCCTACGATGACTGGACAGTCGCTCAAATGGCAAAAGCCCTGAATAAAGAGAAAGACTACAAGGAATTCACGAAAAGAGCTTTTAACTACAAGAATATTTTTGATGCCGAAGTGGGGTACATGCGCAGAAAATATGCTGACGGTTCCTGGGTTGAGGATTTTCAACCGTTTGGACAAGTTACATTTTTAGGTTCCGGCTGGGTGGAGGGAAATGCCTGGCAGTTTACATATTTTGTGCCTCATGATGTGAATGGACTGATTGACCTTATGGGTAAAGACGAGTTTAACAACCGGCTGGAAGAGGGATTTCAAACTTCAGCGCCACACAAGTTTAATTCCGAACACCTCGGATCCAACAGTTTAACAGGAATGGGGGTACTGCCTATTAACCATGGCAATCAGCCAAATATGCAGGCAGCTTATCTTTTTAACTATTCCGGCAAACCGTGGCTTACCCAATATTGGTCTCGGGAAATTATGGATAATTATTATGGAGTGACTCCGGCCGACGGTTGGCTGGGTGATGAAGACCAGGGACAGATGGGAGCATGGTTTGTTATGAGTGCGATGGGACTTTTTGAGATGAATGGTGGCGCTTCAGTCGATCCGATTTATGAAATAGGCAGTCCGCTGTTTGAGAAAATAACAATTCACCTGGATGAGAAATATTATCCCGGCGGTGACTTTGTAATTAAAGCCAATGGCACCTCCCAGAAGAACCGATATATTCAGTCGGCCTCTCTGGATGGAAACCCCTTGAACAAGCCTTGGTTCTATCATAAAGATCTTGTGGATGGTGGAATTCTTGAACTGGAGATGGGAGACGAGCCGAATAAAAACTGGGGAAGCAGACCGGAAGACGCGCCGCCATCAATGAGTACGATTTTGACTCAAACTGAAATCGACTCCATTATGGCCTACGACCGTCAGGCTGAAGAGTTGGCTGAATGGAATCGTGCAGTGAAAGCTTATTATTATCATAAAAAAGAACATTTTGAAATGTTGCCGAATACTTCAAATGAAATCCTGTTTCTTGGAGATAGTATTACCGACAATGCCGAATGGGGTGAGTTGTTTGGTAACAATTCGAAAATAAAAAACCGTGGAATTGGAGGAGATGATACCGATGGCGTTTTGGAACGTCTCGATGAGATCATTGAATCCCGCCCGGCCAAGGTTTTTGTCATGATGGGTACAAATGATCTTGCTTATGGAAAATCGAAAGAGCAAATTCTGGAGAACTATCGTAAAATTTTGGAGCGGATTCAGAATGAATCGCCTGAAACCGAAATTTATGTACAGAGTATTCTGCCGGTAGATGAAAGCGTTCATTATACAAGACCAAACGCGGATATTGAACACATTAACGAGGAGCTTCAAAGGATCACTGAAGAGCTGAAGCTAACCTACATAGATCTGGCTTCAACATTCAAAAAAGATAGTAAACTCAATCCGGAATACAGCATCGACGGTTTGCACCTGAACGGTGCCGGATATCAGGTTTGGAAAGAAATCATTAAAGATTATGTGGAAAATTAAACCACTTCTCGCGCTGTCAGTTTTTCTTTTTCTCAGTGAGGTGTTTCCGGAAAATGCCGGCGCTCAAATCAATACATCCAATCTGTCCGATACTCTCAGCTCATTTAGTGTCAGGGATGCCCCAGAGTGGACAGAAATGTTTTACAGGACTGGCGAGTGGTTTGGAGCCGATGGTGTTTTTTCTTTTTCATTAGATGGGCGAGAGAGTATTGGAGCCGGAAACGGCGGAAAAAACCTTCTCATTTTTTCAGACACAATGACCGGGGACGTCAGAGAGAATACGGTATACAACTTTAAAATGGTGAATAATTCGGTGGCTTACATCACCGGAATTCAACCCTCTGATGAAACCGTGGAGATTCTTTTGAATCATGACACGGACGGAAATCCAGTCAACTATTTTAGTCCTGAAACTGAGAATTCCAGACCAGACGAATACTACTGGTTGGGGGATGGTTTTATAAACAAGGAGGACGGGAATTCGCTCAATATTTTTGCATACAGAGTAATCGACAATAGCAATCAATCCTGGGATTTCGAAGTAACCGGAACCACGCTGATCACTATTCCCGGGGATGATATTCATCCGCCGTTTGAAAATCAGCAGCAAACAGATACTCCCCTTTATATAGACATTCCGGGCCTTGGGAAAGGGACTTTTGGTTCGGGGATATATGTAAACACGGACTGGGCCGGCGCTCCGAATCCCGATGGGTTTTTATATATTTACGGACTTGTGGATCCGGGGAAACAGTTGGTCGTTGCCAGGGTGAAGCCATCCGAACTGAAGAAGTTTAATGCATGGCGATTTTGGGATGGTACAAATTGGAACAGGTCAATCAACAGCGTGAAACCGGTAACTGAGAGGGTGTCAAATGAAGTGAGTCTTACTCCGCTGAAAGCCGGACGATATTTATTGGTTTTTCAGCTCGATGGTATTGGTGATTATACCGCTATTCGCATCGGAGATTCGCCGGTTGGGCCGTTCGGCCCCGTACAGAAAATCAGAAAAGTTCCTGAACTAACCGATCCGCCGGGAATAATTCCTTACAATGCAAAAGCCCATCCGGTACTATCTACAGAGGAGGAGTTGTTGATAAGCTATAATACCATCACGATGGATTATTTTAACGATATTTTAAACTATCCACACAGTTATCGGCCACGTTTCTTTTGGCTGAAAATAGGCGAATAATTTATCTGAAAATAAAGTTTCTATTTGAACCTTTTACACTCATTCGATGACTCTCTTGAGTCAAGGTTTAAGATTGGCGATCGTAGCTCCCCAGCCGCCACCCGATTCATTAGCATTTTGATATTCAATCACATGTGGATTCCGGTCAAGCAGGGAATGCACACTCCGCCGGATATTTCCCATTCCTTTTCCATGTATGAACCGAACTTCGTAGATCTCTTTTTCAAGGCATGCATCGATATACTCATCAATCAAAGTAGAAAGATCTTTTGGACTGAAGGCGTGCAGATCCAGAACGCCATTTATCTCTATTCGGTAAGGTTCGTCCGAACTCATTGCAATACGGCTTGTTGAAGTTGCCGGCTATATTCTTCAGGCGCAAGCCGGTAGAGTGAATGTCCCCGATTGTCTGCGTCAGCTTCAAGAGATTCAAGTTCGTGGTGAATTTCCTCTAAAAGTGCAGATCTGTTCTTTGAACTTCTGTGAGTTTTGATCCAGTCCGACAACATGAAAAGATCATTAATCCTTCCGAGAACTTCACACAATTCAGAGACTTCTTCCAGCGAAGGAGGGAGATCGACCGGAACCGATTCTGTCATTAATTCGAGCTGGTACTGCAAATCTTTGGTCCGTTTTCTCCATTCATGCAGTAAATCCGCTTCATGATTGGTTAGTTCTGAATGAAAGGCTCTGTAACTTTTCTGATAACAACGCGCATATCCTGTAATAAGCGATTCTGCATCCGGCTTTAGAGAGAAGAAGTAGTTTAAAACCGGTTCACTATTCAGATCAGCAATCAACTCATCAAAGACACTTGTTCCCGACAGAAGTTGATTTTCAATTTCTGTCGTCTGATTGTTATTCAGTTCAATAAGTTTTTTAAGATAGGAAAAGTAGGGCCTGTCGGTTTTTGTTTGTCTGAACTCATCAAGCAACAGGCCGCGGACATGAACATCCCTGCAATCGGAAATCAATCGCCCGCAGTCTCGAAAAAGAATGTTGATTTGTTTGTATTGATCTCCTTCGCTGCAGAATTGCGTAAGCTTCACGAATGCTCTTAGAAGCTTGAACCGCTTGCGAATAAGGTGAACGGATTCCACAATGTTTTCAGGTGCCTGCTCGGCGAAACCGGAAATCTCATCTTTTATATTTTTAAAAACAGCGCTGAGTTGATCGGAGAGTTCTGACGAGGTTTTACTGCCAATTTGTGAAATCATACTTTGGATTAAATATAGTACAAATAAATAGGGCGGGGGATGCCGGCCCGTTCGGGATTAAACGATCCAAAAATACGAAATAGAAAAAGCAAACTCGTTCAGAAATCTCCGTTTTCGTATAGAAATTCAGAAATCTGTTTTTTTTACAAATCTACGTTATAGTCAACGAAGTATCGTTTGTCTGCAACGGATTCTATAAAACTCCTTGCTTTTTTATGATGGGGATTCCTGGTATACATCTGGAAATCGAGCTGCGTTTCAAAATCGCAGATTAATACAACATCCATCGCGTCTTTTTCGTCATCGTTTATTTGAATGCCTACTTCAACCGCTTTGATTTCTTCGATATTTGTCCGAAGTCCTTCCAGGATGAGTTTTAGTTTTTCTGCATTTTTCTTTTTTGTGGCACCGGCAGCATTTTCTTTTAGTTTCCACATTACAATATGACGTATCATAGCAATACTCCTTTTAAAATTCGATGTGATGTTATACTATCGGTTTCTCGCGAAAGCCAGATCCTGAGGATCAACTTCAGATGGGGGTTGATCCAGTAAATCCTGAGAAAAAACGCCAACGGCCCATAAAAAGTAGCGTGCTTCATCAGGGTTATTTTCCCGGTTCCATTGATATAATGAGAAATAACCAAGGGCAACCTGCTCTCTCTCGAATTCACTCAGATTATCCGGATTGGAGAAGGTGGGAATTTCGATATTAGCGTTAGCCAACAGTTGATTTGGATTATTTAAAATATCCTGATTCAGATGATAAATAACCGGCCATAAATATGGATTTCCTAACTGGCTTTCTGCGATATCCCATAATGACTGGCCGTTTTGTACCGTAAAATTTTCTGTTTCAAGCTCGGTTTGAGGGGGTGATCCGCCCGTTGACGGTGGTGATTCTTCATCGACTGTAGATTGAGGTTCAGTTGATGCTGTTCCTTGTTCAGTAGCTTCATCCGTTGTTGAGGGATCTTGAAAAACCTGTTCGGTTGGCTCATCCGTTGCAGTAGTCAATTGCTCCGATGGTTCGGTGTCTCGTTGCATCATCCAAAACAGGAGAATTAAAGCAATCATAACGATGATTACAGCGGCAGCATACGACCATCTGAAGCTCCCGGATTTTTGAACCTCTTTGGCCATTTTCGACTCATCGGGGATGAAAGGAGCCATTTTCGGTTTCTCAGCCGGTTTTTTCTCAACGAGCTCTTCTTCCTCTTCTTTGGCGATGACGAGAACGTCATCGTCTTCCACTTCTAAAGCTACCACTTCTTTCTTCCCAAAATGGGGATTATCCCACTCAAAAATCAGATCATCAACGGTTTCTTTCTTGCCGGATTGTATTGGCTCGTCAGCTTCGAAAGGGGCCTCTTCCTCTTCAAAGAAATATTCATCATCAAACGGATCCAGGTCTTCGTCATCCTCAAAAGGAGCGCTTGAACCGGAAGGAGGTTCTGAGTCGAATGGGTCATCATCGTCTGCATGAAACGGGGCATCCGTCGCAAAAACTCCTTCAAGTCCAAAGGGATCGTCATCAAACTCCCCTGAGGTTTCTTTCTTCTCCTCGGTAGTCTGTTCTTTTTCTTCAGATAAGGGCTTTTCAGACGTCGGTTCTTCTGAAAGGACTTCAGGTTCAAGATTTTCAAAAGGCTTGTTAACGGTTTCGCGCAGAGCTTTGAAGGGTTTAAAAACAACCTTGTTTTGTCCGGGGATTGTAATTTCATCACCCGTTTGAGGATTAACTCCCGGGCGTTCTTTCATCCACCTGAGCTCAAATTTCCCAAACCCCGAGATACTGACTGAGCCGCTCTGCTTCAATCCACCTTCAATAATTTGTACCAACTCATGAATAAAGCTGTTGGCCGAAGATTCGCTCTGCTCGGATTGCTTTGCAATGAGGCGAACCAATTCTTTGAATGTGATTTTTTCACTCATTTTCTGGCCTCAAAAACTTGACTTCCTCTTTAAGCCCGGTGGCGGGGTTAAAATCAACAACCCGCTTGGGTGGAACAATCATATAAGATTCATAGTGGGGATTATATACCTTTTTTTCCTCATTAACCTTTGTATGAAACGTCCCCAAATCAGGTATGGAAATACCTGTTCCGTCACTCAATTGATTAGACATCACAGATATCGCTTCACTTAATATCTCTTTTGTCTTGGTTTTTGAGTGACCTGTTTGCTCAGAAAGCTGCTCTATTAATTCGCTGTAGTTCATGAGGTAAAAACATTCATTTCATATAAATAAAAGGAAAAAAAGCATAAAAAACCTAATAGACACTCTTCATCTGAGAATTAGAAAAACTTCTATAGGATGGATTATACAAAGATTTTGAACGAAAAATAGTTCAATATCTTTATGAGTTATAAATAGTTAACAAAAGAGGCCCCGTATGTCAGAAGCTTTAAATGTTACACAGAAACTTATCAAAGCCCATCTTGTGGATGGTGAGATGAAACCGGGATCGGAAATTGGAATCAAGATTGACCAGACACTCACCCAGGATGCAACCGGAACCCTGGTAATGCTGGAGCTGGAAGCGATGAATCTGGATAAAGCAAAAACGGATGTATCCTGTCAATATGTGGATCATAACCTGCTGCAAACGGACAATAAAAATCCAGACGATCACCTTTTTTTGAAATCGGCTGCCGAGCGTTTCGGATTGTGGTTTAGCCGTCCGGGAAATGGGGTGAGCCATCCTGTGCATTCCGAGCATTTCGCAAAGCCGGGAAAAACCTTGGCGGGATCTGACAGCCATACTCCTGCATCGGGTTGTTTGGGGATGTTTGCAATCGGGGCCGGGGGACTTGATGTAGCATTCGCCATTGCCGGTGAGCCAATGTATTTGAAAATGCCAAAAGTGTTGGGTGTTAGGCTTACGGGAGAATTGCCGGATTGGGTCGGTGCAAAGGATGTAGTTTTAGAGATGCTTCGCCGATACGATGTAAAAGGCGCACGAGGGTATGTGATCGAATATTTTGGTCCCGGACTCGATCAGCTCGACACGATGGATCGGCACGTTATTGCAAATATGGGAACTGAAATGGGAGCGACAACCACTGTTTTTCCGGCAGATGATGAAGTTCGCCGGTTCATGGCTCAAAACAACAGAGAAGATGAATGGAGTGAGTTAAAAGCCGATGAAGGCGCAGAGTACGATAAAATTGAAGAAGTTGATCTGAGTGAAATTGTCCCGATGATTGCTCTTCCCAGTAGTCCCGGAAATGTAGTTCCGGTGAAAGAAGTAGAAGGGAAAAGCATTTACCAATCGTACATTGGCTCTTCAGCAAATCCGGGTTACAGGGATTTCTGGATTGCATCCGAAATTGTGAAAGGCAAGAGGGTTCATGATGAAGTAAGTTTGGATGTGAACCCCACATCGCGGCAAATTATTCAGAATATGGTGCAAAACGGGGTGATGCTTAACCTGATTCAAGCTGGAGCACGAATACACCAGGCAGGCTGCAATGGCTGTATTGGAATGGGACAGGCACCTGCAAGCGGCAGAAATAGTCTGCGAACGGTTCCGCGAAATTTCCCCGACAGATCGGGTACAAAAGAAGATTCGGTTTTCTTATGCAGTCCGGAAACAGCGGCGGCATCTGCATTAACCGGGAAAATTACGGATCCAAGGCATCTCGAAAGTCTCTATGATATGACTTATCCGAAATATGAGGAGCCGGCCGATTATCTCATCAATAAGGAAATGCTGACACCTCCCCCGGAAAGTGGTAAAGATGTTGAATTGGTTAAGGGACCGAATATCTCTACCATGCCCGAGTTTGAAGAACCTTCTGATTTTGAGGTACCGGTGTTGTTGAAAATGGGAGATAACGTTTCAACAGATGAAATCCTTAGAGCAGGTGCTGAAGTACTTCCTTTTCGCAGTAATATCCCGGAAATCAGCAAGTTCTCATTTACGGTAATTGATGAGAATTTTTACGATCGGGCATTAACTGCCAGAGACAATCATGGAGGCCATGTTGTAGTGGCGGGAGAAAATTATGCCCAGGGATCCAGCCGTGAACATGCTGCAATTGCCCCGCGATATTTAGGCCAGAAAGCGGTAATCGCAAAAAGTTATGCGAGAATAGGATGGCAGAATCTGGCCAATTTTGGCATCATTCCGTTGGAATTTAAAAACCCGGCTGATTTTGATACGATTGATCAGGGCGATCTGATTAAAATTGAATCTGTTCAGGAGCAACTGAAAAATGGAGACAACATTCAGGTAACCAATTCAACAAAAGGCACCACGTTTACAGCATATCATACTTTGAGCGGCCGGCAATTACAGGCACTTTTAGATGGAAGTGTCATCAATACTTATAAGCGAAAAAACATGTAAAATGGTTCTGTACGGATTCATTTCAGTGCTGCCGTTTATTATGATATTGCTGTGGGAACCCGTAACTTTACGCTCTTTGAACGATCACAAAGTTTCACCACCATAATCGATGAGTAAAGATAACGACGCGTACAATTCGCTTGCAGTTGACCATGATGAAGCCGAAGAAATGGGAGATGCCCATACTTCTACATCCGCCGATACCCCGCTGCGTAAGGATGCTTTTAAAATGAGCGATGATGAGAAGATTGAAACGATATCGAAACACTTCAGGGAAATCATGGAAGCTCTTGGGCTGGATACAAAAGACGAGAGTTTAAGTGGAACACCCTACCGCGTGGCCAAAATGTATGTAAACGAAATTTTTCATGGCCTGAAACCTGATAACAAACCTGTTGTTCGAAAATTCTCCAATAAATACAATTATGAGGAGATGGTGGTTGAGAAGAATATCAATGTGACATCTTTTTGTGAGCACCATTTTCTTCCGTTTCTCGGCAAGGCCCATGTGGCTTATATTAGTTCAGGCAAAGTGATAGGGCTGTCAAAAATCAATCGTATTGTGGATTATTATTCACGGCGTCCGCAGGTACAGGAGCGCCTGACTCTGCAAGTTGCCCAGGAACTGCAAAATGCATTGGAAACCGATGATGTAGCTGTTTTTATTGAAAGTAAGCATTTGTGCGTATCCACGCGGGGCATTCAGGACAGAGAAAGCAGTACGGTTACCACCGAATTCAGAGGTGCTTTCAAAAACGAGCGAACCCAACAACGCTTTATTGATTACATTAAGGCAGAAACCAGAATGTAAAAAGAGTATTTCAAAGCTTTCATGGCGAACAGTGAATCATCACCACTATATCTTTACAATAGCTTATCAAGACAAAAGGAGCTTTTCGAGCCCATCAATCCGCCGTTTGTAGGTCTGTATGTTTGTGGGCCCACTGTATACGGTGACGCACATCTCGGCCATGCCAAAAGCTACGTGTCGTTTGATTTAATTCTTCGATATCTGCGTTATCTTGGCTATAACGTTCGATACGTGCAGAACATCACCGATGTGGGGCATTTGGTGGATGATGCGGAAGAAGGTGAAGATAAGCTCAGCAAACAGGCCCGGATTGAGAAAGTTCAGCCGATGGAGATCGCCGAGAAATATACGTTCACTTATTTCCGGGATATGGATGCGCTGAATGTACTTCGGCCGGATATCGCTCCAAGAGCCTCAGGACATATTCCCGAACAAATTGCAATGGTCAAGAAATTAATAGAAAATGGCCATGCCTACGAAGTGAATGGGAATGTGTATTTTGATGTATCATCCGATCCCGGATATGGCAAGCTGAGCGGGCGAAAAACCGAAGATGCCGAGGCCGGTACGAGGGTTCAAACGGCATCAGACAAACGCAATCCTGAAGATTTTGCACTTTGGAAAAAAGCGGATGACGGACACATTATGAAATGGGATTCGCCGTGGGGAGAGGGTTATCCGGGTTGGCACATCGAATGTTCAGCAATGAGTACCAAATACCTTGGAGAAAGTTTTGATATTCATGGCGGCGGATTGGAAAACCAGTTTCCTCATCATGAATGTGAAATTGCCCAGGCCGAATGCGCTCACGATAAAGATTTTGTGAAATATTGGCTGCACAACAATATGGTTACCCTTGAAGGGCAAAAAATGGGTAAATCTCTCGGGAATGCCATCAACCTGCACGAATTTTTTACAGGCAACCATAAACTGTTGACAGGATCCTGGTCGCCCGAAGTGATTCGTTTCTTTCTGCTTCAAAGCCATTACAGAAGTACAACCGATTTTTCTGAAAGCGCACTTGCAGGAGCAGAAACAGGGCTCAAAAACCTGCACTCCATGATTTCGCTGATTGAAAAATCAGAGGCTGGAGATGGATCGGATATTGACATCAAAAGTTTTAAGAATGCATTTGAAACAGCAATGAATGATGATTTCAATTCGGCCCAGGCCATTGCTGTGCTATTCGAAAAATTGAAAGAGATCCGAAAACAAATAAATGAAGGGGATACTCCTTCGAACCTGGATGCCGTTAAAATATTTCTTCATACCGTAGTGGAAGAAGTTCTTGGCCTTCAACCCATTGCAGAAACTCAGGACAGCAAAACAGAAGAACTGGTAAACCTGCTGATTGAAATCCGGTCTGAGGCCCGCCAGAAGAAGGATTTTGCCACCTCAGATAAAATCCGGGATGATTTGGCTGAGATCGGTATTCTCCTGAAGGATGAAAAAAATGGCAAAACAACTTTTGAAATCGACCATTGACTTTACCGGAAGAATCACGGGAAAAGTCATGATTTCGCTGGTTAAATTTTATCAGTTTGCCATCTCTCCATATTTGGGATCTAACTGCCGCCATACACCCACTTGTTCCAATTACATGGTAGAAGCCATTCAGGAATGGGGAGCTGCAAAAGGATTCTGGCTGGGTTTAAAACGAATCTTAAAATGTCATCCCTGGGGAACATCCGGGTATGATCCTGTTCCAAAAAAAAATCCCAAATAACTCAAAGATTTCATTAATCATGGATTCATTACATTGAATTCATGGGATATTCCGCAAAAATTTTTAAACTCATTTTATGACGAATCATCGAAAAAATAACAACCGGAACAATAAAAAAAGACGACCTTCAAAAAAGTATTCCAAGAAAGGCAGGAAGTCTTCATCATCTCCGGATGAAGCCAATACAATCTCTCAAAAAAAATATCTGAGAGACAAAATCCGTCTCAATAAATACATTGCGCATGCCGGTTTTTGTTCGCGAAGAGAGGCTGATGAATACATTGCAGCGGGAAAAGTTGAGGTAAATGGCAAGGTTACGACAGAATTGGGGACCAAAGTAAAACAGGGCGATTCGGTTAAAGTTGACGGGCAGTCTCTTTCGCTGGAACCTTTTACCTACATTTTGTTGAACAAAGGAAAAGATACGATCAGTACCACCGATGATGAAAAAGACAGAAATACTGTTTTGGATGCTGTTGAAGATGCCACCGGACACCGGGTGTATCCTGTAGGGCGGTTAGACAGGAATACAATGGGTTTGTTGATTCTGACCAACGACGGAGACCTCGCTCATCGATTAATGCACCCAAGTTACAAAGTGAAGAAAACGTATGAGGTAACCGCCAACCGACCTCTTGGAGATTCTGAACTCAGTGAATTGTTAAGAGGTATTGAACTGGAGGACGGACCTGCCAAAGCAGCCGAAATTCAACAGATTATTAATGATCCGCATACAGTTACCATCTCGGTATTTGAAGGACGTAATCATTTGATTCGTCGGATGATTGCTTATTTTGGGGCGGAAGTAACAAAATTGAAAAGAATACGGTACGCAGGCCTCACGGATAAAGATCTTCGGGTTGGCCGCTGGCGTTTTCTCAGGCAAAAGGAGATTAACGATCTTCGAAGGCTCGTAAAACTGGATACATTAGAATTCAATAAAGAAGACAAATGAATTACAGCACGATAAAAAAGACAGACGGCGAAATCTCATCAACAGAAGGTCTTCCAATTTATTACGATTTATTGGTTCCGGGAGTGGAGAGCGGTACGGTTCTTCCCGTAATTCTGTTCGTTCACGGGTTTAAAGGATTTAAAGATTGGGGAGCTTTCCCTGATCTTTATGAAGAACTTGCCAGAGCCGGATTTGCCGTAGTGGCATTCAATTTATCTTTAAATGGTGTTGGTTCGGGAATGCTTGAATTTGATCAGCCCGAACTATTTCGCAGGCAAACATTCAGCCAGGATTTACAAGATGTAGGTTCCGTTATTGAGGCTTTAAAATCCAAAGAAATTCAAAGTGAAAAAGCTGTTTTAGATACAGATCGGATTGGAATCCTGGGTCACTCGCGCGGTGGACATACAGCCATCGTTGCTGCCGCCGAATATTCTGAAATTCAGTGCCTGGTAACCTGGTCGGCCGTGGCTGATTACAATAAGCGTTGGAGCAAAGAGATGATTAGCAATTGGAATAAACAAGGGTATACCAATATTCTAAATTCCCGAACTGGAGAATCTTTACCCCTTGATAAAATTGTATATGACGACGCTATGGAAAATGCAGATCGCCTGATGGCAATCAAGCGTGTACCCGAGTTATACATTCCATCGATGTTTATTGCCGGAAAGAGTGACGAAACCGTTCCATTTAGTGAATCGGAAGTTTTATACCGAAAATCACCGGCAGATGAGAAAGAAATTCGCCTGATTGAGAATGCCGGACATACCTTTGAGATTTCTCATCCGTTTAATGAGAAAGACTTTCCGCCTGCGTTTTCAGAAGCACTGGATCTCACAGAAGGTTGGTTTCTTGATCATCTTAGATAAAGCTTTATGAACAGACAGACAGCTGGTTTTACAAAGAGAGAGGGACGCCTATATGCCAAAGGGACACTCAGATTTTGCTTTGTAATCGGTTTGTTCTGTGTGTGCATTTCTCAGCCAATTCTGGGGCAGACCAAAGTTTTGATTGAAGATGCTTTTTTTGAAATTGATGCACGTGAAGCGATTGATTCGCTTTACAACAGGAATACGGATGTTGCAAGGAGTGAGCTGAAACCCTGGCGGGACGAGTACCCGGAACACCCGCTTTGGATGCTCTGGGATGGTATGGAGCTTTGGTGGAATGTACTAGAGGATTTGAACGACCATTCTCATGATCGGGAATTCATGTCCAGAATGCAGCGGGCCGATTACGAAGCCGGTAAAATTTTGCGCTCGGAACCCGGCCATCCTGATGCGCTCATTATTCGGGCTGTAGCAAATGGGTATATTGCACGCCTGCACGCAAACCGTGAAGAATGGGTAACCAGTGTGCAAGTTGGGCGGCGGGCATACCAGGCTCACCAAGAGTTGATGGAAGTCTCACCAGACTTGCCTGACAACCATTTTGCGGAAGGGATGAAACTCTACTATGCAGCCTACATCCCCGATGCTTATCCTGTTGTGAAGGCCGTATCCTGGTTTTTCCCGGAAGGCGATCGGACGGAAGGCCTTGAAACGCTGGAATATGCTGCAAGGAATGCTGTTTTTGCGCGTCCAGAAGCCAATTATTTTTTAGCTTCTATTTTGCTCAATTATGAGAAAGACTTTGAAAAAGCGAAGCAAAAATTTACCTATTTGCTTGAGAAATATCCGAATAACGGGTACTACCGGCGTCAATACCTGAGGACGCTATCCCAACTTGGGCAGTATGATGAAATACTCACTTTCGCACAAAGTACTTTAGATTATTGGTCTGCCGGAAATCTTCAGGATGATCCCGGTATTGAACTGGAAGTAAGTTACTGGATAGGCAGAGCGTATTATCACTTTGGCGATTGGTCGTCAGCTCTTCCATTCTTAGAGCGGTCCGTTCAGGCAGGAAAAAAACTTGTGAATAGCGAAGAGAGGGATATATACGCCATGGCTGCATATTTTGCCGGACGAGCACTGGAGAATCTCGATCAAAAAAAGGAAGCGAAGAAATACTATGAAATTGCGGCCGACCAAAAAGCCGTTCCCGAAGCCCGAAACCGTTCAAGAGATCAGTTAAAAAACTTATAGGAATTCCCCTTCCGGTTAAGGTTTATCGAAGTTTAAAATCAAACCAGACCGTTTTATTCGTTTCTTTTGAACCGGACGTATAGGACCGTTCGGCAAAATGGACTTTTCTGTTTTTATCAACAGCAATAACTGTGGATGATCGCGTTCCGTAATTTTCTGTTTCTATGAAGATGGATGAAACAGCTTTTTCCATTTCCCGGGGTAGGCCGGTATCAGGAAGTTTATCCAGTGGAAATCGCTCATCATTGTGAAGCATATGAAAAAGTTTTTCCTCGTCTGGTTTCTCATCACTTACAATTTTTGTGAATGAGTTGGTCGCCTGCACTGTTTTGGGCCACGGAGTATTCAGAAAAGCATTGCTTACAGAATGGTTACCCGGCTTAATTTTGTACACACCTTCCTTCTTATTTGAAATGTAATACAGATCATCAAAATAGCCGGCAATGAGGTTAAAACCATTGAATTGTTCTCGCTTCTTTTGCAATTCCGCAAGATATTTGCGAGGATTGGCATCAGATAAAAGAAAATCTTTAACAATTATGCCTCTGCTTGTCGTATCTTCCCTGATGTCATCCATTTGCCGGTAATTGGTTAACGCGGCAAATCGTCCATTTTGGGATATTCCAAGCCAGGTACCGCCGGCCTTTTCATCTTTACCGGCTAAAATTTTAGGCGACGTATTCCATACATGCGCAGGTTGAGTAGGTCTGCCGTAGAACTCATCACGGTTTGTGGCAAGAATAAATGGATAATCAGGATGATTTTTGTAGGAAAAAACAATGAGACACATATAATTGGTTTTAAATTACGAAACATTTAATCGTAACATTATCATTTCATTTTCGCTGTAAATTTAGATATCTATTGTGATAATCAATAACCGTTAAAATCCCGATTTTGAATTTCGGAAGTGATACTGCAAAACAGGACTTAGTGTTGATTATAGCCGGGGCAGTAGCTTTATTGCTCTTTTTTTGGCTCTATTCGGATTTTCACCCTCTCCCGGCCGCTGATAATAGTTTGGGGAATTCTGCTGCACGTGAGCTGGCAGCCAAATTTGCTATGGAATTTGGGTACGAATCAGAAAGCCCGCCTTTTACACGCTTTCAAACCAATACGGAATTACTCGACTCTCTTCAGAAACAAACTGCGTTTAAGGACTTTTATGCAGATTCTGTAAACCGGTCTCTTTTTCCTGCATTTTATTGGATTGCTTATTTGAAAATGCAGAATCATTCAAAAGCAGAAGAGGAGTTTAGCCTTGATATTGGCGATGAGTCAACAGATGCCGTTGCGGTTGAACTTTCAGAATCCGGAAAACTGATTGCACTTCACAATAACGAAAATATCCTGCCAACCCCTGTGTTTCGGCCTGATGTTCTCAATTATGGAATTCAGGGGGATTCACTAAATGTCTATTCATTTTCAAATGACAGTATTTTTACCCGATCTCTTGAATTTCGTTTCAACAATGGAACCGAACAGAATACCTCAAGAACACGGCTGCAAAGAAATCAGGTAAACTATCTTGGCCAATCCGTAGCGGAGCGTATGGCTCATTTTTATCTCCAAAGATCGGCCTGGGGAGATAAAGATTTTGAAATCATTTCAACCGAAAGAGTGCCGATTAATGATGTTGAAGGAGCCACCGTAAGGTTTGAACGGAGTGCCTCTGATGTAAGACAGCTTATCCAGGTTGATGTGAGAATTTTACCTTCGGGCGGTTTGCTTTCGATGGAATACAATCATCCAAACCCCACCGGCGATGAGAATCTGTTTTCAACAATCAAAGAGGGAGTTCGCGCAATTGTACTCCTGATTGGCAGTTTCTGGATTATTGTTTTGCTCTTTCTTCGTTTTCGCATGCGCTTGATTGATATTAAAGCAGCAACACTTTTAGCCGTTTTGGCAGGATTGATTTTTCCATTTGTCGTTACACTTTGGATGGTTTACGACCATTTAAACTCATTTGGAACTGTAAATGTCGAGTTTGTAGTTCTGCTGCTAATCGTTATTGGATTTACGGCAGCTATTGCCACTCTGGGATTTTTTGCCGTCACAGCAATAGCCGACTCAATAACAAGGCAGTATTGGATCGAGAAACTCAGAACGATTGATGTATTACGGGTTGGTTATTTCAATAATATACCGGTTGGGTTAACCCTTATAAGGGGAATTTCTTTTGGATTTTTACTGGCGTTGGTATGGTGTTTAATCCTTTTTCTCATTCCGGGTTCGTACATCACGCTCGAGCCGAACTTTGAAGCAGACACTACTTTTCTCCCATATTTTTCTGAGTTATTGGGAAATTTCTTTTTTTACCTGCTTATTGCCGAGGTCATTTTTCTGGTTTTTGTAGGCCAGTTACGGTCATCGTTTAAATCTGTATTCGCGGCGGTTCTCGTTCCCTCACTACTTTTCATTATCGTTTATCCATTTCCGTTCGATGTAGGAGGGTTCACAACAGAACTTGTAACAGCGGGAGTTATTGGTCTTCTTCTGGGGATTATTTATTACCGGGAAGATTTTCTCACTACGTTTATTGCATTGTTTGTTTTTGTCTCCCTGTTATCAACAGCCAATGGTTGGCTTATTGAAAATTCTCCCGATGCCAGTGTTTTCTATTCATTGATATTTTTGATTATTGCCGGGTTTATTTCGGGAGGATACAGTATCTACAAGGGCAGTTCCGTTCGGGATCTGCCAAAATTTGTGCCTGATTACATCGAGGAACTGGCCCAGGAAGATCGTATTCGCCAGGAGTTAAAAATTGCCAGGAATGTTCAGCAGTCATTTTTGCCATTAAGAACTCCGAGTATTGAGGGATATGAAATAGCCGCTATCTGTAAACCCGCGTACGAAACAGGTGGGGATTATTATGATTTTATATCATTAAGTAACGACCGGCTTGCGGTTACAATCGGGGACGTGAGCGGCAAAGGAATTCAGGCGGCGTTCTTTATGACATTTACCAAAGGAGTTCTCCACGCACTCTGTTCCGACTTTAACTCCACGATTGACATCCTTTCGAAGACCAATACGATGTTCAGGAATAATGCAAATCGCGGGACATTTATATCTCTCATATTTGGAATCCTGGACACAAATCAGAATCTGTTCAGCTTTTCAAGAGCGGGGCATAATCCGGTCCTCTTTTTCAACAATAAAGAAGGTTCATTGCATGAATACCAGCCGGAAGGAATTGCAATCGGCATGGCGAATGATGAAATGTTTAAAAAGAATATTTCGGAAGAAAATATTAAACTCCACAAAGATGATATACTGATTTTATTTACAGACGGAGTTGTAGAATCCATCAGTAAAACAAACAAGCTTTATGGAGATCAAAGACTGCATGATTTATTGAAGAAAAATTATATGCTGTCTGCCAAAGAATTATTGAATATAGTGGAAGAAGATCTGGAGAATTTTGGAGAGAAATCGACACAGCACGACGATCTTACGATGATCATTATCAAAAAGAAATAAAAGTCATAAATCTTATTTATTTTAAAGCATGAAGCGAATTTCTCTCTATATCATTACCATTATTCTGCTCTTGTTTCCTTCATTTGTATTGGCTCAGGACGTATCTGTCCCAGGCCCTCAGCCCATTTCGCTTGAAAGGGCATTGAAGCTGGCACCCGATGAAGGCAAGAAAATACTTATAGATGTATTTGCCACTTGGTGTCCGTATTGCAAGCGTATGCATTCAGAAGTGTATCCGTCAGATGCGGTTCAGGAAGCCATCTCAAAATATTTTCTTTGGGTAAAGATAGATGTTGAATCAGACGCGACGGTGAATTATCACGGTGAAGAGATGACAGAGGCACAATTTGCCCAGGCTCTTGAAAATCAGAATGTACCTACTGTCTATTTTTTGAATGATGAAGGTGCCATTATTGGCTCTCAGCCAGGATATCTGGAAGAAGCAGTATTTTCCAACCTTCTGAATTTTGTAGGAAGCGATGCTTATCTGGATCAATCATTCAAGGAATACACGGAAGGCGAATAACTTTACCGATTTAATACGACTGTATACAACTGACAAAAGTTTTCTGATATGTCCCGGAGCCAATCCGTAGAAGATTATTTAAAAACCATTTATAAACTGGAGAGCGAAATCAGCCCCGAAAAGGGAGTTTCGACCTCCAGGCTTGCCGAAAAAATGGGTGTAGCGAATGCTTCAGTAACGAACATGTTGAAGCGTTTGTCCGAGATGAAAATGGTAAACTATGAGTCGTATTACGGTAGCCGGCTGACAGAAACAGGGGAGAAAATTGCTCTTGAAATTATTCGCCATCACCGTTTGCTAGAGCTTTATTTGAAAGAGATTTTGGGATACTCCTGGGATGAAGTTCATGACGAAGCGGAAAAGCTTGAACACCATATTTCCGAACAGTTTGAAGATAAAATTGCTGAGCTGCTAAACCATCCTACCGAAGATCCCCATGGCGACCCGATACCATCCAAAGATGGCAAAATGCCGAAGATCAAACTGAAACCTTTGCATTCCGTACCCATTAAAACGCCTTTCATTGTACGGAGAGTAAAAAATCAAAACCCGGAACTTTTGCGCTATCTCGAAAAGCAAGGATTAATTCCCGGCGTAAAGGTAGAAGTTTTAAATAAAGAACCGTTTGACGGGCCCGTTCAAATCAGGGTTGAAAATCAAACGGTGACGATTGCTAACAACATTGCCGAAGACATTTTTGTTGTTGAAAATGAAACGATAGATTAGATTTTAAGTCTACCGAGAAAGATTTTTAATGTGTGTGATCCATCGGGTTTGGGTAAAAGAATTCGTAGAACAGATCGTTCTTAATTTTTTCGTTTGAAACAATTTTATAGTTCTTGTTCGAATCTTCTGCAAATGTTGGTTCAGGCAGGTTAAAATGTCGCGCAGCACACTGGTAAAACTCTTTTCTCGGCGGGTGGCCATCTGATACAATATTGTAGATCTCATTTCTCTTCTTCTGATCGATCACTTCCGTAATAAGATTTACGCAATCCAGTTGATGGACAAGGTTAACCGGTTTCAACGCTCCATCCAGATTTTTTTTCCCGCTAAGATGTTTAACCGGGTGGCGATCATACCCGTACAATCCACCAAGCCGTAAAATGGTGTAGTCTATACCGGCATTGATTATTACCTCTTCAGCTTTCAGAAGGGCCTCGCCACTTGCTCTGGTCGCTTTGCCAGGTTGCGCATCCTGCTCGCGTGTGATTCCTCCAAATTCCGGGTAGACAGATGTAGAACTCGTAAAGATAATCCACGAGATCTCGTGCGATTTAGCCTTCTCTACAACTTTTTCAACAAGTGCGGGAAACTCATCTTTTACATTCGGATTGCGTCGGCCGGGGGGTAAATTCAAAATCAATAAATCGCATTCCCAAAATGACTCTGATTTCTCATCAGATAATGATTCGGGCAGGTTGATTAAAAATGATTCAATTCCACTCTGTTTTAAAATGCTGACTTTTTTCGGGGTTGTTGTCGATCCTTTGACGGTGTGTTCCTCGGAAAGCAATCTTTCAGCCAGCGGAAAACCAAGCCAGCCACAACCCAAAACAGATATTACCATAAAACTATTCTCCATTAATTCGGCAGGAAACTAAGCACAACTCATCTAAAAATAAAAAGAGTTTATAGTATCAATACCTTAAAAAACTCTTCGTGTTGCTTGTGGGATTTCAGTAGTTTTAAAAAGAGAACGATGAAAGCATTTGCTTGATTGAAAAGAGAATTAGTAAAAATTCGGTAACGTAATGTCAGATAATAAGATAGCGATAGTTGGTGCTGGAATTACGGGTTTAACAGCAGCCTGGAATCTGAAGAAAAAAGGGAAGAATGCAGATCTTTTCGAACAACATGGATATGCCGGCGGTTCTATACGATCCGAAAAGCAAAACGGCTGGCTGCTTGAATATGGCCCCAATACTCTTTTGTTGAAGGACAGACAAGTTGCTGATTTTCTCGGAGACATTGGATTATGGGAAGACAGGGTTATCGCCAATGCTGAGAGTTCGAAACGCTATATCGTAAAAAATGGAGAACTGGTTGCGGTACCGACTTCCTTGGTTGATGCCATATCCACACCGCTTTTCAGTACCACAGGAAAGTTGAGGGTTCTAAAAGAACCTTTTATTTCAAAAACCGCGAATCCGGGAGAGTCGGTTGCCGGCTTTGTGAAAAGACGATTGGGAAATGAAATTCTTGATTATGCTCTCAATCCGTTTATTGCTGGAATTTATGCCAATCAGCCGGAAAAATTATCCATGCGTCATACTTTTCCGGCGATGTATGAGATGGAACAGAAGTACGGTTCACTGATTTGGGGAACTTTTGCCGGACGAAATGAGCGGAAGAAAAAGGGGAGGATTTCGCGGGAGTTGCTTTCTTTTGATCAGGGCCTTCATCAACTGATTGATTCCATTACAGACCAACTTGACGATGTGCATTACAATCATGAAGTAAAAAAAATTCGCAAATCGGGTAAAGATTGGTTTATTCAAAGTACATTTGGAGATCATGGACCCTATGATCAGGTAATCTTCAACGTTCCACTTTACAAATGGAACCGGAACTTGTTACCCGCGGAACCACATGAACTTGATGAAATTGGAAAAGTTGAGTATCCGCCGCTCTCCGTAATGCACCTTGGGTTTAAGAAAGAAGATGTAAATCATCCACTTGAAGGATTTGGGTTTTTGGTTCCGGAAAAAGAGAAGTTAAGTATTTTGGGTGCTTTATTTTCATCAACACTTTTTCCCGGCAGAGCTCCACAAGATCATCATCTTTTGACCATTTTTATCGGGGGTGGACGCCAGCCGGAATTGGCTCCAAAAGATAGTACTGAACTCCTGGAAATTGTAATGAACGAATTAACGGGCCTGATTGGAGTATCAGAAAAACCTGTTTTTAAAGAACATGTATTTTGGCCCAGGGCCATACCGGGTTATCATGTTGGGTATGATCGCGTACTGGATACATTTCAGTCCATCGAGGAAAGAAATCCGGGACTGCATCTGGCTGGGAATTTTAGAGATGGTGTTTCGGTTCCCGATTGTATTAAAAAAGGAATTGCCCTGGCTGATAAACTTTCTTCTTAATCCAATTCCGGTCGCGATGAAAAAGCTTCGAGTATAAGTTGAAGCAGATTTTTTCCAAGAAAAGTAATTCGTTCCTGTCGTCCGAGTGAAAGAAATCTCAACAACAAACGTAAATCCTTCATGAGGGGAGGAGGATTGGTGATAAGTGTTTCGTTTTCAATTATAAAATTCCAGTCAATCGGATTCTCGAAATTTACACCCCTCTTTTCCATCGACATTTTGTAGATGTTCGCTATCATGCCATAACCAATTGTAGATGGATGGAGTCCGTCAAGGCTGAAAATCCCGCCCCGGTCTATCTTTCCGGTTTTATCGTCCAATCGAAGGTAATCTGTAGAAAGTCGAATATGCTCCAAATCATCTACAAGATAGCTGGTGGTTTTATTATTTTTCAGAGCTTTCACAAACAGTGGAGGAAATGGCCGTACGTTCTCCGTTCCTAACCGTCTTCGGGCAGCCGCCTTTACATATTTTTGAACGGGAACCACACAAAATTCAAATTCATCGGCCAGCTCTTGAATAATGGCATTGTATTGATCCACTACAATATCCAGTTCTATGGCTTGTTCTTTAGTGATATGCGGATGTTTGCCGGGATCAAAATCCTCATCCCAAATCCAAAAGCGGGAATAGTAATCGAAGTAACCGGTTCGTGGTTTGGATTTGTCATCATTTACACCTCGAATGGCCGGCGGAATGGTTATGTAGGGTATCGTTGGCACAAATACACGCTTGATATCAAGAGCGGCAACTTTTTCATACAGGGTTCTCATTTCTTTTTTGAAATGTTCCGGCCGGAAAACCGTACAGGTCCGGTTGGCGTACTGCGTCATTACATCCGATTCTTCAGAATATTGGATGTTCAGGTTTGTTACCGCACCCACAATGTTGTTATGTCCGATACAAACAATCAGGTTTTCTATTCCGCCATCTTCGCTGAGAAGTGCAATGTTATCCAGCATGGAATTTTTCTCAAACTTTTTGCTGAACGGTGGGTTTAAAACCATTCGTGCCGTGATGTACATGGCATGATCAGGAAGAACACTAAAAACAGAATACTCCGGCTTGTTGTTTTCAATGTATGTGCGGCAATATTCTTCATCCATCGTCATGGAATCGCTGATGGATAATCCCCAGATAGCCTGATTGTGATAAGGCGTAAACTGCTCCACCGCAAGAGATTTTAAATGACCTTCCCAGTACGATTTTATTCGCCGAAGCGTTTTGTACACTTCGGTTCCGGCGCCGATTGAATTACCAAGTGTAAATCCATCACTATACTTTTCTGCCAGTCCCCGGATCAATACTTCAAGATTGATGGGAATACCCGCTTGCGCGGAGAAGGATGGGCGCTCGAAGGTTGAAGAATATCCCATAGCTTTGGCCAGAATCGCCGGGAAGCTGAGATCTGTTCGGTATATTCCCCCGTTTTTAAACCCTTGTGCCATGCTATCTCCCATGGCAACAAGTTTATGTTTGTAGGATCTTCTGCTCAGAAACAACGCTATTAATTCTTACTTTAAACTATTAAACATTCTGATCAGCATAAATGAATAAGAATATGACATCAAAAACAAACGAACTTGATGATTTTCGCAAGAATCGTGAGGTGATGAATGAAAAAATTCTGGGATTAGACCATCTGGGGATCAAACGATTTTTTAATCTCGATCACAATACGTATCAGGAGGGAGCTTTACCAGCAAAAACCAAAGAGTTGTTGGGATTAGTAGCGTCTGCCGTTTTACGATGTAATGATTGCATTGACTACCACCTTGAGCAATGTGCAAAAACGGGCTCAACCAAACAGGAAATTGTAGATGCTTTGAATGTAGCCTTAGTAGTGGGCGGCAGCATTGTTATTCCTCATCTCAGGCATTCGGTAGCAACCATTGAAGCATTGGAAGAGGAGGGTTCTCTATAAATGATCTTCAGGTTCTTTCTGCTCTTTCTGATTTTCTTTTTTGCATCAATTACGAATACTTTTGGACAAATCATTCCGCCCGATACCGGTGAAAGTGAGGAACCGGAAATACGGATTGGCAGCCAATACACATTGCTGCCAGTGGCAGGTTACAGTTCGGATATGGGGTTGTTCGGCGGAGCGCTTCTTCAGAGGATTAATTATGCAAATAATATCCGGCCATTCTTAAGCAAAACCACAGCTGATTTTACCATCTCTACAAAAAGTAACGTCATTGTTGATATTAATTTTGAACGAACCAAAACGTTTGGAACAGACGTCAGAAGTCTGGTTGAATTTAATGGACAGAGATTCTCGTACGACCACTACTTTGGGATTGGAAATGAGACAGAATTCTCGAATGATTTGTATGATGATGAGTATTTCTATTTTGAAAACCGTGAATTCTCCATCTACTATCAGGCCAGGAAAGAAATTGTGGAATTTGGAGAGTTCGGTCAGTTGGATGTCACCGCATCTGCAGATTTTTCGTACCTGAACGGTGTAAGCCGTGGCGAAGAAACAAAATATGGAGAAGACACTCCCTTTGGATCTGGAAAGAGCTGGGCTAACAAGCTGGGAATTGGCCTGTTGGCAGACAGTAGAAATAACGAATTTTCTCCCTCACGCGGGTTTCGGTACGAAGCTTCAATTGAAGCAAGTACATCAATCATAGGAAGTGATTATAGCTATACCGACATACGTTTGGATGTAAGGCATTATTCAAAATTGTTCAGAAGTGTGGTATTGGCGCATAAACTCGATTTTGTTTCTATTCAGGGAGATGCTCCCTTTTGGGATCTTGCAATAATCGGTGGCGATGACGGACTGAGGGGCTATCATTTAGATCGTTTTCGCGGCAACCAATCCATTTATCACTTGCTGGAGCTTCGAAGTTGGTTGTTTTCATTCTGGAATGATGAGATTCGCGTTGGTAACCAGATTTTTTGGGATACCGGGCGTGTTTTTTCTGAATATGATTCGAATGAATTCTTTAATAACTGGAAACATTCATTTGGAGGAGGATTGATATTTTCCTTCTTTAATCCCGACTTAATGTTGAGAATGGATGTTGGTTTTTCTGATGAGACGTATCGAGTTTATTTCGGTGCGGGTTATGCTTTTTAAAAAAATGACGATTTATGAGTGATACTCAGCTGGCTTTATTTACAGCGAACAAAGATGTTTCGACCTCTTTTTTACATGCAATCGAGAGTTCAAAAGGATGGGAGCTTCTCCATCTTTCACTTGAGAATTATTCCTACGCCGTTAACCTGGAAGAAGAGGAGGTTATCTCAGAAAAAATGGACTCATTTTCCTACATCATTCACGGGAATCTGAGAAATGCCCGATTCTTTATTCAATGGGTTCAGGAACTGAGTGTTCTTGAAGAAGTCCGTAACATTGTTCACCTGGTTCCCAACCAGGCTTCTGTAGATTTTCTGTCTGAATATGATATTCCGGCTGTGATGCCTCGGGAGGATGCGCGTCCCATTGATATCATTGAATTTATGCTTCGGATTACGAGAGAGGGAACCGTACTTTATCCCACAACCGATCAAAAAGATGAAGAAGTGCCGGGTTTGTTGAAAGAATTGGAAATGCCGGTTGTAGAATTTCAGGTGTGTAAGGAAGATTCTTTAGCTGCAGAGACTCTACAGGAATTCAGAGAAAAGGTGTATTCAGCAAAATTGGATGCCGTGATTTTTCACAGCCGTTCGTCTGTTACAAGAATTCTGACTGCTTTTCCTGAGCTGGATTTTCATTCGCTTAATTGCATTTCTTCAGGACAGGCCGTAACACAGAAGCTTCTTGAATCTGATATTCCACCCACTCTCGAAGCGCGGGGTTCCTGGCGTTCTCTACTGACTATTCTAACTAAATAAATTTTCGAAGATCAATTACGTTCTGATGCTGCAGGTGCTGGCCGTATTGGCTGGGTCCATTATTTCATTCCTGGGTTAACTGTTTAATGATCTCGGCATGCTCAGGATATTTTTCCAATAAATTAGATTGATCAGCCATTTCAAAATCTTCAAAATCAAAACCGGGTGAGACTGTACATCCGCAGAGAGCATAGCTGTCAGGTTCGTCAACGGTTACGCCAAACCAACAGTTTGCAGGTACAATCTGCTGTGGTTTTTGTCCTTCGTTAAAGTCCTTTCCAACAAGCAGTTTTCTATATGAACCCGTTTGGCTGATGATATGAATCGTAACAGAAGAGCCTTCATAATGATGCCAAACCTCATCGGACTTGATTCGGTGAAAATGAGACTGATCACCACTTTCTAACAGGTAATAAATGGATGTGTTGTAATGACGTCCGTCAGGAAAACCATCTTCTTCAGTCTCAATAATTCCGTCACTTCTGTAAACTTCAGTATAAAAACCACCTTCGGGATGAGGTTGCAGGTTCAACGCTTTCGATAGTTCTTCAATTCTGGAATTCATTTCAAATAGGTTTTTCGTTAAAACTATGATTACATACCAGATGGACGCAAAGTAACTGCACTGTCGGGATAATCGGTAATAATTCCATCCACACCCATGTCCAGTAAAGATCTCATTTCATGGGTGGTATTTACCGTCCATGGAATCACCTTCATATTTCGCTCATGAGCTTCTTTGATTAATTCAGGAGTAACCGCATTTTTTGACGGACTCCAGATTTCTGGCGTAAACCCGAGAAGGTCAATGTATTGCTGGATGTTCTGGTCACCTGAAACCAACATGGAAAGTTTAATATCTGGATTGACCTCATTAAACTCTGCCAATGCAGTGGGATCAAAAGACTGAATAATCGTTCTTTCAGCGAGGTCGAATTCTTCGTCTAAATTTATCAATAGATTATTCAGCAAGCGGGCAAACTCATCCGGCTGTGGATAATAAAGATCATAGAGTTCGGGTTTACTTTTGATTTCGATATTATAATGGACAGGTTCGGCTTCCTGTTCTTGAACATAATTCTCTACCGCACGGATGACATCTTCTAACAGAGGTTTTTGAACGTTGATTTTCTGCTGTTTAGGAAACGAAGGATGTTCACTCATTCCCACATCAAATTGACGAGTTTCTTCATATGTCATCTCATAAATATTAAGTGACATTTCCTCTTCTTCGGTCACAGGAGTTCCATCCGGTTTTAAACTGATATTGTGATGAAACCAGGGTTCATGTGAAACCAGAATTTTATCATCTGCTGTAATTACAGCGTCAAGCTCAATCGTATCAACACCCAGATCCACAGCTTTTAAAAAAGCTGGAATTGTATTTTCGGGTAGTAAGCCCCGCGCTCCGCGATGGCCTTGAAGATCAAAATCTTTGGGGGGTTGTTGGTTGGTGCAAGTCACAAGGGCAAGTGAGAAAAATGCTGCAAATAAAAATCTCATGGTTACCTATATTTGTTTTGAGAAGTCTGGAAGACTTACTATCAGTGGTTCTTCATTAAAATTATTACTGCAATATATCGCGAATACTGATGAAAAAAAGATTAAGAAGCCGTCATCAAATTATAAAAGCTCTGTTTCTTCTGGGAATATTTGTTTCTTTTTTGAGCAAACCTGGAAATGCACAGGTAACAGGAGATGGAATAACGACGATTATTTTGGTAAGACATGCCGAAAAGGTAGACAACAGCAGTGATCCGGATTTAAGTGAAGATGGATATGAACGGGCAGCGAAACTGGCGGAAATACTCCATCATGTTAAGTTTGATGCCGTTTATTCAACAGATTTTATTCGAACCAGGGAAACAGCTAAGCCTGTTGCAGAAGCAAATAATTTGTCCATCATACCGTATGATCCAGGAAATTCTGCGAGTGAAGCTAGAAAATGGTTAAGCAATCATAGTGGAGAGACTATTCTGGTCAGTGGTCACTCAAACTCCACGCCTGCTTTTGCAAATGAAATTCTGGGGAGACAACATTTCGAATCAGGATTTGATGAATCCGATTACGGAAATCTGTTGATGATTTCGATTTCAGATAACGGGGGGCGGAAGTTGCTTCATTTGAGGTATTAGTATGGGAACCGTGTCAGACTGAAGTTGAGACTTTTAACTCAAATGAACAACCGTACACCCGGATCCGCCGCTGTCCCAGGGAGCGATATCGAACGACTTCACTTCAGAGCGCTTTTCAAGATGTTCATGGACTAATTTATGAAGAATCCCTTCGCCTTTGCCGTGAATAATTTCAACCTGGCTGAGTCCGCGGGTCAAAGCTTTGTCAAGGTATTTGGTAAGTTCTTTCATGGCTTCATCACCGCGCTTTCCCCGAAGATCGAGTCTCGGACTCACCGATAAATCCGTATCCTCTGACAGACTATACGCACGGGTTTTTATAGACCTCTTTTCTTTCTTTGGCGGATGGGTTTTCACAAGTTTGGTCAGGTTCGATTTGATCTTCATTCCGTTCATCAAAACAGTGGCTTTCTTCCCGGAAAGTTCAACAAGCTCACCGGACGTATTGCTTTCCTCAATAAGAACATAGTCACCAATTTTGGGTTTTTCCTTGCTTCGGAATGGCTTTTCTTCCTGCTGATTTTTTTCTTTTTCTGAAGCGATCTCTTTTTTGGCATTGAGAATGTCCCGGCGGGCTTCTGTGATTTTTTCTTTGTCTTCACGCCCCTCGCTCACAACTTTTTCAACAGCTTGCTCGATGCGCTGATTGGCACCTTTCATGATCTCTTCGGCGTCTTTATAAGCTTTTTCGAGAATTTTTTTCCGCTTGCTCTGCATATTTTTTTGATGCTCTTCCACATCTTTTTCCCGTTTTTCAAGCGAGTGAAGTCGTTTTTCGTACTCCAGTTTCAGGTGCTCAGACTCCTGCATTTTTTGTTCAAGATTGATGAGGAGATCACCCATCGCATCTCGTTTTTCCCCCAAGAGTTCACGGGCCCGTATCATGACTTTTTTTGAAATATTCAAACGATCGGCAATCTCAAAAGCATAACTGCTTCCCGGATATCCCTTTTTGAAGCGATAGGTGGGAGTGAGGTTTTCCTGATTAAATTCCATGGCACCGTTTACCACATTCTCATGTTCATGAGCAAACACTTTGAGTGATCCGTGATGAGTCGTAACAATGACGCGTGCCCCGGTTTCGATAGCTTTCTCAACAAATGCCTGGAAAAGGGCTCCTCCTTCTTCGGGATCGGTTCCGGAACCGGCTTCATCAATCAAAACGAGAGAATCCTTTTTTAGTTTTTCGAGAGTGGTTCGCATCCATTGTAGCCTGGAAGAAAAAGTACTCAAATCGTTTTCAATGGATTGGTCATCTCCGATATCAATATAAATCCCGTCCAAAACGGGAATTTTGGAATCCGGCTGAACGGGGATCGGGAAGCCACTCTGAAGCATCAAATTCAGTAATCCAACCGTTCGCATGGCAACGGATTTACCCCCGGCGTTGGGTCCCGTTATGACCAGGGCCAATTCCCCGGGATTCATTTCAAGATCAAGCGGAACGACTGGTTCTGGATTTTCAACAGAGCGATTTTTCAAAAGCAAATTGGGGTTCATCGCCCGGATAAGATGAAGATGCCCGTCAGAGCTCAATTCAGGAATATTTCCATCGAGATCAAGCCCCAGTTTTACACGACAATGGATCGCATCAAAACGGGCGATGATGGGAATATTATGTTCCAGTGAGTCAGCATATTTACGAACCTCTGATGTCAGGGTACGCAGAATTCGCTCAATTTCGCGCTGCTCCTCCAATTCGAGCTGACGAATTTCATTATTGATCTGGAGTGCTTCAACCGGTTCGAGGTAAATCGTTTGGCCCGTTGAGGATACATCATGAATAAACCCGTCCACTTTTCTTTTATACTCGGCCTGGACGGGTATTACCATTCTTCCATTTCGGATTGTGGGGCCTTCATCCGAAGTCATGCCTTGTTTTGATACCCGCCTCATCACCGAATGAATGGTATCTCTCAGACGATTTCGTTCGCGATTCAGCCGTCCCCGGATTTTTTTGAGATCGGAACTGGCATCATCCCGCAACTCTCCACGATCTGTTACCACTTTTTCGATGGCATCTTCCAGCGGTTGATGATTAATGAGCTGTTCTGAAATATTCTTTAGATTTGTGAGTTCTAACTCATTATTCTTAAAGAAGTTTTTAATCAGACGTCCGAGCCGGGCATTATCAAGTACAACCAAGAAATCGTCCAGTGCAATTGTATTATCTCTGATTCTGCTGGCTCTTAGAATATCGTTTACATCATCAACAACGGATAGAGGATGAGAACTGCCGCTTTGGAGAATCGACATCCATTCAGAAGCATAATCCAGGTTTTCAGAAACGGTTTGGGGATCTGTAGCCGGCGTCAGATTTTTGATGTACCTTTTTCCATATGGAGTAAACGTGTACTTCACGGCCGCTTCAAGAACGGCACCAAATCCAAGTTTTTGGTATGGAGTTTTTGTGTCGATAATTATTTCAGATTCCATGAAAGAAAGGTCGTGAACTTTTCAGGAAATATGAAGCCGGGAAGCGTATCTGTCCATGGAAAAGGAATAAAATAAACTTGTGGCAAATCAAACTTGTTGATTTATTCATCGAGTGGCTGAGATTCATTACATTAAAAGAAAAAGAAAAACAAACAATCGTATAAAATGAAATTGTACCAGGTAGACGCATTTACAGACGAAGTTTTCTCAGGCAATCCCGCAGCGGTCATCCCTTTAGAGGAATGGCTTGATGCGGATGCAATGCAAAACATTGCGGCTGAGAATAATCTTTCTGAAACAGCTTATTTTGTGAAAGAACCGGACGGTACGTTTACTATTCGATGGTTTACTCCCAAAACAGAAGTTGATATCTGCGGACACGCAACACTTGCTTCTGCTCATGTTCTTTTTGAACACCTGGACTTTGATGGAGAAAAAGTTGTTTTTCAATCCAAAAGTGGTGAATTGACCGTGGAAAAAAGGGAGGATATTTATTGGATGAATTTTCCTGCCACGCCGCCCGAGCCCATACCGGTTCCAAAGTTGCTGCCGGATGCTATTGGTACGATTCCTATTTTTACGGGTGTGAACAGAGATATGATTGTATTATTGCACGATGAAGAAACCGTTCAGACATTAAAGCCCGATTACGGTCTTCTTGAAAGGATGGAAGTACGCGGAATTGTTGTAACGGCAGAAGGAAATGATTGTGATTTTGTGAGCCGTTATTTTGCTCCATCCATGGGGATTTATGAAGATCCGGTTACAGGTTCTGCCCATACCTTGTTAGCTCCATTTTGGGGAAAACGCCTGGGTAAATCCTCACTCAATGCGCGGCAGATTTCTAAACGGGGCGGTAACATTCAATGCAACCAAAAAGGCGACCGGGTTGAAATCGGGGGCAGTGCGGTGACTTATATGATTGGCGAGATTAATATCTGATGATTTTCATTCTTCTTGTGCTTTGTGGGGTTTTAGCAGGTACTTTAGCCGGTCTTTTTGGAATTGGAGGAGGTATTCTGTTTACTCCCATTCTTTTTTTTCTGTTCACATCTACAGGTCTGGAAAATCCCACTCCGTGGACAATTGCCACCTCCCTTTTTTGCACTTTTACTGCATCAATAAGCAGTTCTATCCAGCAAAGGAAAGAACGGAATTTTCATTGGAAGGAGGGATTTCTTGTGGGGCTTTTAGGAAGTATCGGGGTGTACTTCGGAAAAGTGACAGTTACTTCTCCATATTATACGAAGGATGTTTTTGTGGCACTTTTTTCCATTCTTCTATTTATTGTCGCCATTCTTTTTTATCGGCGAAGCAGAACCGATATAACATTTCAGGTTATAAATAACACCTTCGGAGTAGTCAAAGCAGGGATTGCCGGTGTGCTTGGCGGTATTGTTGCATCTTTGGCCGGGGTAGGAGGCGGAATTGTGCTTGTTCCCATTATGAACCTTCTCTATAAGTTAAAACTCGCAAAAGCAGTTAGCATTTCATCACTGGCCATCGTATTGATTTCGCTCTCAGGTTGGCTCCAGTTCGCTTTTTTATCAGGTACTCATGAAGGGCTTACACAATTTACAATTGGTTATGTTGATTTTGGTTCCGGGCTGCCGCTCATTATTGGAGCTTTTGCCGGCGGATTTTTAGGGGTTCGTATCGGCCATTCTGTTGATCAACATTATATTCAGATAGGGTTTTCTGTTTTGATATTGATCATTGCTACCATGATGATCGGAAGCATAGCCTGATCACTTTGTGGAAACAGAGCCCTGCTTTCTCCATGATGGTTTAAAATTTGTTAGAAGAAAAAAGATGATCATGCCAAGAAGGAATATTCCCAACGAGAACGAGAGCAGAAGAAGGCTTGGCTGAATAATGATCAGGGCTGTAACAAATTGTACCACGATAATTGTAATCAGAAGAACTGCGATTGTTTTTCTCCCGATCTGATTGATGACAAATGCTCCCAAAGGCGCTCCAAATATTACAACAGGCAGGCAAACCAAAAGATAGTTTATTGCTTCAGCCTGCATGGTGTCAAGTACAAATGTGTGTAAAAGTGCACCAATAACGGCATTGGAAGCCATTAAGATGACGGATGTTGGAGTGGCTACTTTTTCTGATAAACCATACTTCAGCACAACAAAAGCAAATGTACAGATGTCAATACCATTCCCAAAAACGGAACTAAAAATTCCGCCAAGTACTCCAATTACCAGAAGCTCCGTTTTTTGGTAAAGTGATAAAACCGGTAGCTGCTCTACACTTTCGCGTTTTCGAATAAAATTTACAACCCAGAGTGCAAATCCGAAGCTCAACCAAAATGAGACGAACATCATTTTGGCATAACTTGGTTTAATAAGAGGGACGATAAAATAAGTGCCAAACAGTATTCCAATAGCTCCCCCGAGTCCGGCAATGAGCAGGTAATTTTTTTCAATTTTTATTCGGGAAAGGAAAATCCAGATGGCGGCGAAAGTCATCCCAAAACTTTGTATGGCCAGGCTAAAATTTCGAGCTACATCCGGACCAATATTAAAAAGGAGTGTCATAGCCGGGTAGGCAATGGCGCCACCACCTTCTGAGCTTGCACCTGCAATAAAGGATCCGAAGATCATCGTTACCGTCATAAACCAGTTTTCCTCAAACAAAAACCAGTTTTGTGTTGAATACATGAGAATCGCCCACCCAGCAACCAATAAAAGCGCTAACGATAAAAAGATGCGAAAGGGATTCTTTAAAGATGACATGTTAGCAGCAAGGATTCCTGGCGTTCAAAAAAAGCGAAGAGATTCCACATTGTCAGAAATAAAATCGTGAGAATGCAAATCTTGGTGTCTATTTGATTATGACATCGAATAAAAAATAGTCGTCTTAAAACGATTACAATGGTAATAAATCTAAGGGTGAAAGCCAACCGGCCGAGCTTGTTTGCCGGTTACTTTCAAAAACCATCGCATACATTTATGACCGGGATCCACGGGTTCCGAAAACATCATCGGGCAACCACCCGGAATGAGGGATAGATTATTCTCTGCGGCAATTTTTAATGCTTCCGGATGAAAACTTCCAACGCCAAAAGAACGGTGTATCCAGATATTTTTAATTCCAAGTGAAGCGCATTCCGAAACAATGATTGGAGTAACATCAGGTGCTGTACCAATAACTACTCCATCTACTTGATCGGGAATGGATTGAAGAGAAGGATAACATGCATCTCCTTCTGCTTTTTTAGCATTAGGGTTCACTGCGAAGACCTTATATCCCTGTTCCCTCAATTTTTTGTAGATAATATTGGCTGCTGTATCTCCTTTTGATGAAACCCCAACAACTGCTATGGTATGAAGCCCGAGGAATGACTCAGCAGCTTTTTTAATGTCAGCCATATCTCTCCTTTGATTATAAAGTTGTTGCAATAAAGAAATGTACTAATGGATGATATAAACTATATGAAGATTTGGATGATGATTGTTTAATAGAATGGAGTAAGAATTAATTTCAGGAAAAATGTAACAAAGCTGGTTTTCAGGCATCATAACAATAGAAGCAACCATTGCAGCTTTTGAATTAAATTGATCAGCAACTGAAGTTTTATTGACATGAAAACCTGTGTATTGTTTCCCAACGCTTTTTCTTACAACTATATGGATGGTGCAGTAGCCCATTCACTTGATGCTCCAACATCTCAGGAACTTCATTTAAGTCCCCAGGATTTAAGTGAAACTCTGCCCACCAGAAGAAGAATGAGAAGAAGTTTATCTCTTTTTACATCAAGTGCTAAAGAGAAAACCAAGGAAAACGAAAAGCCTAAATTGCTCCATGTTGAAGATAGTGCTCAAATCAGATTGCTGGTTTCGATCTTCTTAAAAAACGAATTTGAAATTGAGAGTGTAGAAAGCGGCGAAGAAGCTATCAAGCATGCAAAATCCAATCATTACGATCTTATTTTGATGGATATCAATCTTGGCAGCGGATTAGATGGATTTGAAACTTCACGAAAGATCAGGGAACTCGCCGAGTATAACGAGACCCCAATTATCGCTCTTACGACCAATGATTATGATCATGTTCGCGATGAGTGTATTTCTTCAAGAATCAATGCATATATTCAAAAACCATTTGATAAAGCATACCTTTTAGGAACTATCCAAGAGATTAATAAGCATCAGGCAAAAAAAACAAGCTAAACATTTTTTGATATGACCAGTCAACCAACATCTATTAAAACTAAAATTCACGACTTTGTAGATGGTAATCTAGCCGAAAACGAAGTTGATGAACTTTGGGCGCAACTAATTGGCCGTCCCGATGATCTGGATTACCTGCAAACCCTTGCTACCCTTAAAAAAATGGGAAATGAAGGTAAATTCGATCACCTCTATGATACAGAGCCCAATGTTATTCCACTTTCTGCAGCTCGCAGTAAAGAAGAGGCAGTTCCAACATTCTATGAGAAATTTAAACCATATCTTGTTGCTGCATCTGTTTTAATTATTGGATTTGCGATTCTGTTTAACCTGTTGGTCAGTGTACAACAGCCTCAAACCACCGGAGCAATTTCTATGATTGAATATGAGATTGAACGTGGGGTTGACAACCAAACAATTTTAGATAACTACCTTCAGGAAGCTGTAAGTTTAGCTACAAATGGTAGTCTTGAAGCAGCATTCTCACAGCTTGATCAGGCATCAACTTTGAATTTAACTCCGAACCAGGTTATTGATTTGCAAATGGTAAGAGGAGCTATTCAGTACAATTCTCAAAACTATTCCGATGCGTTACAAACTTTCGAAAATATTAATCTCATCGAAGAGATTGATCGATTGAGCCTTGAGAAAAGTACCTGGTACCTTGCGAATACTCAATTACAATTGGGAATGATTGATGAAGCCAGAAATAGCATGCAGGAAGTTATTGAGCTTGATGGCTCATTCAGCCGGGTTGCAAAACAAAAGTTACAGAATTTAAGCAATCCGAATAGCTAAAAAATCCAGGATTTAATCAGAGACTTCTTCTGATATACATATACTGCTAAGAATAAGCCAGCTATCAGAAAAACCAAGATCAGCAGTTGCACATAAAATTGATTATTGCTGACGGGTGATTCAATATTGCCGTACATAATAAATGCCCCCCACAAGTACGGATCACTATTTGTATTATTTAGATAAGAGAGACGCGCTTCGCGGAGGGCGTCTGCCTTATTTTTTCCTTCATTCAGCGCTTCATAAAAATGGAGAGATATGTCGGATGCGGTTTGATCCCGGATTGGCCAAAGATTTATAGATAAACTTTGTGCACCTGCATAAGTAAATGCACGTGAAAAACCCAAAATTCCGGAACCTTTCAAATAACCTCCGGTCCCGGATTCACATGAACTAAGAAAAATTAAATCTGCATTCAGGTTCAGATCAAAGAGTTCGTAAGCGTAGATGATCCCATCATTTTGTGTAACGAAGCTGCTATCAACAACGGTTGTAGTGTTATCGATGGCTCCCGAATGTAAATAGAGTGATGAAAAAAGAGGGCTTTCATCATTCACTTTACTGTGAGTTGCAAGGTGTATTATTTTAGCCTTTCCCGCAACATCTCTGAAGTTCGACTCGGTACTGTTTTCATCAAGAAAGAAACGTTTGTTTGTCAGCTTTTCCAGTTTATTAGCACTGTCTGTAATTTCTTTTGGACTGAAAGGTAAGTCTGGTAATTCCGGGTGTCCTGCTGCTGAGAAATCGCTAATACCAAAACCCGCCATATCAAAACTGAAGTTTGCATCGGGGGATTCAGAGATTAAATCAGAAAGAGTATTGAGATAACTGACACTGTAATTTTCTATCAAATAAGATGCCGAACCATAACTATTGGCAAAATGAGTAGGTTCAGTTGGTAAAATTTCAACAGGCAACCTGTAAAAAATGCCATCCGGAATTACATAAATATGATTGATGTGTTCCGGTATATTTCCGGCATAGAAAGTTTGATATACGTTATGTAGTAAATTGAGATCTGTTGATCCGTGTCCAAAACTTGCAACTGCTTCTTCCAATACATCCAGGTATTGATCTTCAGCCGGATATGCTTTCATCCCGATATCATCATTCGATACAAAAAACTGGAACACCTGGTTTTCAAAGATGGAGAAATAGATGACTAGTTGGTCGGAATCTAATTTTTCCATAGCCAGCGGAAGTGTGTCTTCAAAACTGTTTTCACTATAATTTGGAAATGCCTCATTTTGCAAAGTGTTCCTTTCGGAAACGGCTTCTACAAGTTGATTGCCAAGATAAACCTTTTGTTCTTCGTTAGCGTTGGCATATCTATTTCGAAGGTCCTGAATGCGATTACTTAAATTGTAGTCTTCAATCAGTTGTTCTTCCGACAATATTTGAGATTTCAGAAGTGGATTATTGTAGAATCCTGCTCTCGATAAATTTCTTAGCTTGCCTGTTATTGCAATTGCTTCCTCATAATTTCCAAGTTCATAGAGAAGCTCAGTGTGTAAACGAAAAGCCTCCGAAAATTCCTCATCCATTCGCATGTGGCCAGTCTGTAAATCCGTACTCTCTTGCAACCAGTTCAAGATTTCATCAATTATTGAGGATGAAATTTCAATCGCTTCCAAGACTTTTTGGTCTTGAATTAGAAGTTTGATTTGTACATTCTTTCCAAGAACTTTTAGATAAAATTGGATTTGGTTGAGATCTTCATTTGTAATACCTCGAATAGTACTCTTAGCATCTTCAAAACGCCCATAATCTGTTAGCAAATTTCCATATCGAATACTTGCCTTAGTGTAATTGATTCTGTCATCTCTTGATTGACTCACTTCTATAGCAGAGGTTATGTATTTTTCCGCATTTTCGAAGTCATTTAGCAAGTAGAAAGTCTCTGATAGATCGACATAACTATTGAAGAGTTGTTGGTAATTATTCGAGTTTTGTGATAAATCTAGTGCATCTAAAAAATGTTGTAAAGCTTCTTGAGGATTATTTTGCGTTTCTCTTTTGTAAACGCCAAGCGAAAGTAATATGGATGATGTTTCAGATAATAGATTATTTGTCTTAGCAAGCTCAAGGGCTTGATTTAGATAGTTTACGGCTAATTCAGTTTCATTTTGGCGCCGATAAAAAATGAAGAGATTTCGTAGAATGTCTAATTGTTGATCGAAATTTTCTTCTTCTCTGGCAATTTCAAATGCGTCTAGTTGAAATTGAACATATTGATCAAATTTTCCCGCATTGAGATAGCTTATAGCAAGATTATTTAAGAGTGCTGGCCTGTATCTGGAATCTAAATTCTGAATACCCTGGGAGTATACATATTCATATTCATTAAGAGCAGTGTTCAAATTTCCAAAACGAAATAGCGTGTTAGCATAATCCATTCTGATTATTAGATATCTCTCTCTGTAGTTTAAATTTTCAGCCATTGGGAATAGAATGTTTTCATAAATATCAATAGCATCCGAATAGTAACCACTAGCTCTTGCTGAGTAGGCTATGATGTTGAATAAATGAAAGGCAGAATTTGAATTAGGGAAGGGATGTGAATTCACTAAATATCTTCCTACTTCATAAACCTTTTGAAAGTTATCCAACCTGTTATATCCATGAACTAAAGCTTGAGCTTTCATGGCTCCAACAACACTACTAGTTTGGTAGGTATTCGGAAGACTCTCAAACCAAAAATCAAGAAGTTCATCTGCTTCAATTTTAAGGCTATCGGGGATGCCAAATATTAGAAATCTATAGATATCTTGATAAGAGAAGGGATGAATTGAATAGAATTCGGAACTGATCGTTCTGTTATTCAAAATGGCAATAACTGAATTAATATTTTCTAATTCATCCTCCGGGATTCTATTTAGTATTTCATTCCTTTTGCTTCTTCCAGCTTCGTGTAATGCGAAATTTAGATATGCTTCATGATGAGTCGTTTGATACAGTAAAAAATATTTTTCACTCAGTCGGTCATAAATCGATACGTCATATTGTGTTGTATCAAGATTGACTGATTTTTGAACAGAGAGCCAATTGTCATAAATGGCTAGGTCATGTGAATCAACTTGTATTGAGAATGATTTCTGCGAAATGATACATGTACCAATTATTACAATGCCAGCGAAAAATAGATGCTTAAACCTAATTTGGGACATAATTTCTGGAAGAATCCTTCTTTAATTCGATCATAATTTAGTAAATCTTCCAAAACTTTATGTGTGGGTTATCTTATTGATTATTCTCTGTCGTCATAACCATTGGAAGGACGAACGTCGATGATGTCTTCTTCATCACCACTGTGGAAATAGCCGGGAGCATCGGCAGATTGAACGGGAGCGTCAGCGGAAACAGCGGGAGCGTCGAGAGCCTGGGTGTCGGTGTCCAGATTGGCTTCGGTGATACCGGCACATCCGGTGAACAGGGCTACGATTAAAGAGGCGGTTGCAAGTCGGAGGTTAAGTTTTGCTTTCATGGTATTGGTTGATTTAGAATTAGATTCGTTGGTTCAGAATGAAATGTGATTATTCTCTGTCGTCATAACCGTTGGAAGGACGAACGTCGATGATGTCTTCTTCATCACCACTGTGGAAATAGCCGGGAGCATCGGCAGATTGAACGGG